>JBBTXK010000035.1:0-1398 GCA_038062315.1 Patescibacteria group bacterium | reverse complement strand
TATTGGCACATTTCTATCCCTAATTTTTTGCTTGGCTTGATCTCTTAACGGCTCGGCTCCTTCCATACCAATACCATAAATTTCATCTTCTGCTAATTTGAGTAAGTGTCTACCACTTCCACAATGAACATCTATTAATGTTTTATCTCTTTTTAAGTTTCCTCTAAAAATGTCTTTCAAAAGATGCACATCTCGTTCTGTCGAGTCCTCTTCTGATATTGAACCCGTACCAATCTCGTACCAATCACTATCAAAAAAGACTGTTGCCCAATCTTTATAAAGTAAAAGAGTGTCGTCTCGTTTTATGTTCTTTTCATCCCAAATGATACCTTTATACGTTTTTCCGTAAATATCTACCTTTTTCCAGGCGTGTGATGAAGGAAGACCATTTAGAATTTCATACTTCATAGTTAGTTGTAACTTTAGTCAAAGCAATAAATTTTTGACTAATACTCTTCAATTCTGCATCAGCTTCAGATTTATTTATCTCCTTTAATATAGTCAATGAATTTGGACCGCCTGCAGAAGCAAGGGTTTCGATTATTCTCCAACGGACTAGCTTACTCTTTTGCGTATGATACATCTCATGAAGAATTTTATATGGCCTAGACTGTGAAAGAAATAGCATAGCATTTACTATGGAATAAGCGAGCGTTTCATTATTAGCTATTTCATCCTTAAATTCCGAGTAATAATCCATTAGAATATCAACTGAATCGATATGATTTGTTGCTCCAATTGCATTAATGAGTTCACTTTTCAAAAGTGGCTCTTCGGTTGTATATAGTTCATGTCTCAAAGTGTCATTTATATCAGTTGCATGAGTAAAGCTTTTTATATTCCTTAGCAGTTCAGAACGAACTAGTATATTTTCGTGATAACTGTAATATTTTAGAAAATCGTATTTACCTTGCAAATCATGCAATCCAGAAAATCTTTTTAGAGCTATTAGCGGAATAACATAATACTTATCTAAAAGAAAAGCATCAAACTGGTCTTCATCTATATGATGTGGATCAATCATGAATTGCGCCCAAGCCATATTAGCTCTAGCGTTTACCTCATCTTCAGTTCCATATGCTTCTTTTAAAATAGGTATAGCTGACTTATCTGCAATTTCGCCCAAACTCCATGCTGAACATAATCTTACATATGGAGATTCATGTTTTGAAACGAGTTCTTTCAGAGCAGGTGTAGCTATTTCTTGGTGTTTTTTGCAGTAATCAACCATGTCATATACTGAAATTGATTGATTCAGTAATTTATCGACTAGATCTTCCAGCACAAGCGACTCTCCAGGGTTTGCCATTACTTTATTTTTTCTTAAGTTCCATTAAATCCCACAGAGCATTATTTATTTCTATTCTCAAAGCTGTCAATGCTTTATCAAACTCTTCT
>JBBTXK010000034.1:280-1473 GCA_038062315.1 Patescibacteria group bacterium | reverse complement strand
TTAAAATTCAAAATGCAAAAGTCAAAATTGCAATTCAAAAGTAAAAAGTTAAGAACGAAAACTTTTGAATTTTTACTTGTATTTTTGAGTTTTGACTTTTGCATTTTGAGTTATGAAAAACTGTGTTTTCTGTAAAATCGCCAATAAAGGAATTCCCAAAGACTTCACTTATGAGGACAAGAATGTAATGGTTTTCCCTGATATTCGTCCTGTTGCGCCAGTTCACCTTTTGATTATGCCAAAGAGACATATTAGGGATTTTGGGGTTCTTAGGGATGATAAACTTTGGGAGAAAATAAGAAAAGTTATTCAGAAGATGATCAAAGAACAACAAATCGAAGACAAGGGATATCGTTTGGTCGTCAATGGCGGCGGAGCGCAACTTATAGACCATTTACATGTCCATTTGATGGGAAAGATTGGGAAGAAGGCGAAGATCTAAAAGCTTTAACCCTAGGTGCCCTAGCTAAACCACCTTCTAAGGTAGATTTCACAGGTAGACTTCAGACTTCATGGTGTTTCACAGCCAAAGTATGTCACTACGCAGTAGCATACTTTAGACTCAATTAAGAGGTTAGCCATAAAGATTGATAATTTGCTTTGAATGTAATAAAATAATGACCGTTTTTATGAAAGAAGCAGAAGTAAGGTCATTGGCGACAGTTGAAAAAACGCCTTCTTTGGACTCAATTACTATTGATTCAGAGAATTTTGTAGATTATCTTTTATATCCGAAATTTGATGCTCAGGAATCACGATTTTCTCCACATTTAGATTTAGAATGGTGTACGCCCGTTATCAATTATCTTTATGATCAAACACAAGAAGAGTTTTATCATACAGATGAAGAGAAAGACATACTTACAAGGTTTTGGAGCAAATTGCCAGAAGAGAGTAAGAGTAAAATTGAAGAACTAATCAATATAAGAGTACCTGTGGAAAGATCAAGTATCATATATTATGAGATAGAGAATGATACGATTCGTGTCTCTCCTGCTAATTTTGGACATTTTACGAGTGGCGAAGTTGAACTATCCATATTTGATGGAGATAATTTTCCAATAATGGAACTTCATACACATCCATTTAATAGCTTATTTTCTCCAGTGGATTACACACGGTTGTTGTTAGGTGGCGATGGAATGAGAGCGGTAAAGTCAAGTATGGTTATATGTCCAGATATACAGGTTTTA
>JBBTXK010000034.1:0-270 GCA_038062315.1 Patescibacteria group bacterium | reverse complement strand
TGAAGCAATCGATATAGTTAAAAGTTGGGATGAGCCCATTTCTTGAAAAGATAGCGATAGGTTGCAAGTTTTGCTAGGTAGAATTGATTTGGATCAAAAGCGGCTTAAAAGAGTTATAAGGCCGTTTCTCGATAATGCTATGATTGAGGAAGAAAAAATCGTGCAGTCTCTAAGGCAAGGCGAGATTACAGAAGAGGAAGCTGAGGTCTTAAGAGCTGACCTTCTAGAGTCATTTAGAAAAGCGATTTTTGCCAAAAGTACAAAAT
This sequence comes from Patescibacteria group bacterium, assembly GCA_038062315.1. Lineage (GTDB taxonomy): Bacteria > Patescibacteriota > Microgenomatia > Levybacterales > UBA12049 > JACOXT01. The sequence goes on along the minus strand of JBBTXK010000034.1, from coordinate 4 downwards.
CGGG
>JBBTXK010000033.1:0-1629 GCA_038062315.1 Patescibacteria group bacterium | reverse complement strand
GTGATCCTGTCTGTTACTCTAACATATTTTGTCCAAACAGAGGGGTGCAGTCCATGGCTTTCCCACGATTACTACCTTCAGGGACAGGTTTAGTCTCAAGTTTCACAACAAGCCTTGCGCCAAGAACATTAGCTATCTTCTTAAGGGTAGAAAGTTTTGGTATCCCGTGAGTAAGACCTTCGGCCCTTGCAATGGTAGATTGCGGTATGCCGGCCTTTTTAGCAACCTCTTCCTGAGTCATTTTGCTCTTTATTCTGGCCTCAATAAGTGAAGATGCAAGAATAAACTCAGGCTGTAGCTTTTCGTATTCCTTCCTTACCTTTGGATTTTTCAGAAGTTCTTTCTTGTAATCCTTCCAATCCATTAAAACACCTCCTTTAAGAATATCTGGCAATATAATCCTTAAGTCTTTTCTCTGCTGTCTCTATTTCGTTTTTAGGGGTCTTATCCCCTTTCTTGATAAACCCATGAAGCAGTACAAAGGTTATTTCCTTTGCCGGCATCTTTTCTTTTATGGCATGCATGCTATAAGAAGTCAACACCTAAAATTATCACACCTGAAATTATCACCTAAAATTACCATGGATTTTGTATTGAAGATTTAACCACACCGTGCTATTCTGGGGCTGACTATTTTATAGTAACAGCTCTGTAACCATGCTTGCAGTTTTGGAGGTAGCTTGGGAGAATACTAAGAAGATCTGGTCTCATGGACATGTGTAATTATTGAGAAAAATATTATAAACTTAAGATAGGAACGCTATATTGAAATATAATTTTGAATGGGATCCAAATAAGGCGAAACAAAATCTTAAAACGCATAAAGTAAGTTTTGAGCGCGCTGCTGAAATTCTTCTGGATCCTTTTGCTATATCTGTTTTTGATGAGGGACATAGTTTACAAGAGGATCGATGGGTAACGATTGGAAAAGATAGTAATGAGACAGTATTAGTTATTATTCATACTTTTAGGCAACAGAATGTCAATCAGTGTAATATAAGGATTATATCTGCAAGAAAAGCAACCAAGAATGAAATCAAGCAATATGAAGCGAGGTGAAATAGCGTGAAAAAAGAATATGATTTTTCCAAAGGGGTGCGGGGCAAGTTTTATCGCCCTGATATTGAATTAAACTTACCTGTATATCTTGATTCTGATATTTCCAAGTTTATGCGGGAGTATGCAAAGAAAAAGAAGGTTGACACACAAACAGTGGTCAACGAGCTACTGCGTAAGGATATAGAACTGGTAAAGGCGATATCATAATAAAGGCTTGCCCCCTCATGCCCTCAAACGACTTGGTGTTCCTCGGCAGTCCTTCATCAAGGTCTGGGTAGCAGAGCGTCTTGAGCGAGCAATTTGAAAATGTTGGATTCTAATAAACTTTTATTTTTCTGCCTGTTTAATGGGCAATGACCCTGTTTTCCCGTGCTATCCCATGCCCCCTCTCTTACTTCCTAAAGAAATTAGGATGTGTTGTCCCTAATAAACTATAAGAATAGTGGAATGTTCCTCATGCTTCTCCTTGCTTCCTGTTTAATAGTGTCTGTCCCTATTTTTCCCTTTAGATGGCGGGGACAGTCCCCTTACACCCTTACATCATCCCCCTGTCCAGACTCCTGTATTGTA
>JBBTXK010000032.1:0-3430 GCA_038062315.1 Patescibacteria group bacterium | reverse complement strand
TCTTTAATGTTTTATTAAAAAATACTGTTTTTGTTTAATTTGTTTTTATAAATTTCATGTCTGGGCTCTCCTTATCTCCAATATAACTTAGAGTCTATTGTATTTGACGACAATAATTTTTTAAGACCTGCAAGTCTTGTAAAAGTTCCCGACTCAAACTCTTTCCTCCCAAAACCGATTTTTCTTAAATTTTTGACCAAATCTTTTACAGACCTTTCCAAAGTCCACTCCTGCTTTATTTGAGGAAAAAGCCTATGAAATTTATCGAAATTGACCTTATAACTTCTGGTGTCCTTCCCGTGCTTTCCCGTGTATACAATCTTGCAATTGGGGATATGCTTTTTAACGATTGAGACAATATCTTTTACCTGAAAATTGTTTTCGTTGAAACCGACATTTATAATTTTGCCATTAATTTTGTCTGGATCGACAGCAAGAAATCCAACAAAAATCTTACTTAAATCCCAAACGTCAATAAAAGGCCTCCATGGAGTCCCATCGCTTTGAATTCGAATTTCGTTATATGCAAGCGCCGTCGTGACTAAATTATTTATCACCAAATCATTTCTAAATCTTGGAGAAAAACCATAGACAGTAGAGTTGCGGAGTAACCCAACAAAAAAATTTGAAGATGCCAATTTTTTCAAGGCATTCTCGGTTTTTATTTTCGCCCGAGCATAGGCAGTCAATGGATTAACTTTCGAACTCTCATCGACGACTCCATTTTTTGCAATCCCATAAATACTGCAAGAGGAAGAGAAGATAAATTTTTTCACGCCAGCTCTTTTTGCCAATCGAGCAAGTCTAACTGAAGCCTTATGATTAATATCCTCTGTCAAGTCAGGATCGATCTCCCCCATCGGGTCATTTGATAATGCACTTAGGTGGATAATCGCGTTCACTCCTTTAAGATCTGTGAGCTTAACCTTCCTAATGTCTTTTGTGATTTTTTTGTATTTTGGTTCACGGATGCCGGGCAATAAATTCCTTTCGAAGAAACCGCTATCCAATCCAACAACCTCAAAACCTTCTTTTAGTAGTTTCTTAACCAGAACCGATCCTATATATCCCCTATCACCTGTAACAAGAACATTCATATTATCGCCAAACTTTCCACGCTGGATCTCTCTTCCACTGTTTATTCAATTCCTCAACATCTTGATATGTATCCATCGCAACCCAAAAACCTTCATGATGATACACTGCAAGCTCTCTGTCCTTGAGCAGTCGATCTAATGACACCTCAATCATTTCTCGCGGCCGAACATACCCAAAAAATTCTTTCTTAAAAACCATAAACCCTCCATTCACGAATTCATTTAATACAGGTTTTTGCCGAAATTCTTTTACAATATTATTTTTATCTGCAATAACCAGTCCCCATTTTGACTTTGGGTGTACTCCTGTTATAACACCAATCACTCCTTTTTCCTTGTGATATTCGTCCAGTTTTTTGATGTCAATGTTCCCAACCCCATCACCATAAGTTACCATAAACCTATCTGATTTAATATGTTTTTTGACACGGAGCAACCGTTCTCCTGTTAATGTCTCGACTCCTGTATCTACAAATGTTATTTTGAAATTATCATGCCGTCTTTTACTATTTCTTAAAATCTCACTTTTTCCTGTTTTTGTATCTACAGTTAAATCGTGAAGGAAATATTCCTGATTGATAAAATAGTTCTTAATATAATTCCCTTTGTACCCAAGAGCAACAATAAACTCGTTATACCCATAATGTTCATAAATCTTCATTATATGCCAAAGGATTGGTTCAGTACCAACCTTTACCATTGGTTTAGGGCGAAATTCTGTCTCTTCCTTCATCCTTGTTCCCTGTCCTCCGCAAAATATCACAACCGGCATTTTCATGTATTTAAATATACCACATAATACTAGTCCTTTCAATGAAATTTTAACATTCTTATCTATTCCGTCCTAACGACATCCTCAAAACTTTTGTTACCTGAGTTATGAATCAAGAAGTCTATGTATATAGACAAAGGAGAAATAGTCAACGTATGCTGTAGGCTGAGTGCATCTTTACTTCTTTATCCAATCCAAAATCATTTGGAATATATTCTTTTGAGTTTTAGTACCTTGGACCGAACCTGTACAAGCACCATTTGAGCATGTGTTACCAGCAGATGAACATACAAACCCCCCAGCTGCACAGTGCTTATTGCTCCAAGAGGAACCACTCCAAGTCCCAGTACAGTAATAATCCCTGACAGTTTCCCCATCGCAATAGTCAGTATGAGTTCCTTGGGCATCTTTACAGGATCCTGAAATATAATAGTTGTTTCCTCCTTCGTCAGAATCTTCGCAAAAACTTCCATCTCCTTGAGAGGGATTCGGGGATGGTGATGGAGCGGAAGTAGGGGCAGGATTTTGACTTGGAGTAGGACTTTGACCTGAGACAGACGTTGAGGATGATTGGGGGGAAGATGTAGGAACTGGATTTTTATCTAGAGATGGTATAGACGTGGGAGAAGCCTTAATTTGGCTAGAACTGCCCCCTCCTGAAGTATTATCAGTGCTTCCTGATGCCGCAGGAGGGTTACAGCCTCCATCAGAACATCCACTACCAAGGTAAGATGTGCAACTATAGCCCCCAGGCGCACAATGGACTTTACTCAAAGATTTACCATCCCAAGTCCCAGTGCAGTAATAATCCCTGACATAAATTGAATCAGCGCAAAAGTCTTCATAAGACCCATTTTGATCTTGACAATAACCCTTATTTCGAATGAAAGTTTGATCTAGAGCTTTATCAGAATCGAAACACCAGGTGCCGTCACTTCCAGTCAGTTTTAGTTGTGGAGTTGGAGTAGGAAAGACTAGGCATTTTTCTGGAAACTCTCTACAGAATCTGGCTCTGTCATCAGCGTTTTCGTAGGAAGGAGAAGCCTGGGGGCCTTTATAATCGCCACCAGGCTGCTGAAAAGGCCTACAAGCTTGAGGATTTAACTGGCAAAACCTCTTGCACGTATCCTCTGAGCTGCAACCCCCGGGCCCAACTCTTTTCTCGCCACCAAGCAAACCGATCTTATTGGCAAAATCAGAACATTTATCCTTATTATCTTCCTCTTCACAAAATTCCTTACAGGATTCCGAAGAGTTACATCCTAAACTTTCTTCAGCCTTTTGCACTATCTGTCTCTGGGCTGGATTTTTAATAAATCCACCAGCAATTCCAGTTTTTTGAGAAAAAGTGTCACATTTATCAAAATTTTCTTTTTTTTGACAAAAGACCTGACATACCTCAATACTTCCACAGCCTAGCTCTTTTCTAGCTTGAGATAATATTTGAGGCTGGTCTTTTTGTAGTTTATCTTCTTTATTAAATCCTTTTTGTTTAGCAAATGAGATGCAGTCAGCTCTATGGATTGGATCTTGGCAATAGTTACGACACTCTCCAATATTC
>JBBTXK010000031.1:0-8488 GCA_038062315.1 Patescibacteria group bacterium | reverse complement strand
ACGCGTCCTTGATTGCGTCTGGAAGCGACAGAAGTCTTATGGTATTTGAGATTGTAGGAGCACTTTTTCCGACTTTTCTAGCCACATCATTCGTTCCCAAACCGAACTCATCAATAAGCCTCTTGTAGGCTTGGGCTCTTTCAATGGGATTCAGGTCTTCTCTCTGAACATTCTCAACTATAGACATCTCAAGCATTCCCTGAGGAGTAGTTTCTCTAACAACAACTGGAACTTTCGAAATCCCCAAAATCTTGGCAGCTTTCCATCGTCTTTCGCCTGCAATAATTTGGTATCCAGCTGGGGTTTTTGCCACAACCAATGGCTCAAGAATACCTTGCTCTTTTATTGAATCAATTAAATCGCTTAAAGAAGAAGGAGAGATGATTCCACGAGGCTGAAGCGGATTTGCCTGAAGCATGTCTACTTCAAGCTCGTAAACTTTCTCTTCCAAATTTACATCTGCCATAAACCTAGATAATTATTATAAATTTACAATTTCCGCGATCTTTTTACCCTTCAAGGTTCGAACGCTTACAATTCCATCTCTAATCGCAAAAAGAGTATGATCTTTTCCCATGGATACTCCATTTCCGGGAAAAAGCTTTGTTCCTCTTTGCCTCACAATAATGTTCCCTTTAAAGATTTTCTGCCCGCCGTATATTTTAACACCTAAGCGCTTTGATATTGAATCTCTATTTCCCTTAACTGCCCCTTGGGCTTTTGTGTGCGCCATACATTAACAATTAACTATTGACAATTAACAAACTTCGTGAAAACAAAGACATTGTAGCTTGTCTTTTCACAGCTGTCAAGGAGCAAGCTTAATCTCATCTATCTTAATCCGCGTTAAATGCTGCCTATGGCCGGTCACCCTCCTGTATTTAGACTTTGCCTTAAACTTGGCAATTCTTATTTTTTCTCCTTTTGCATGCTCCAATACTGTTCCTGAGACCCTAACCCCAAAAGATCTGGGTTTGCCAAGATTTAGTTTTCCATCATTAACATAGATAAGAACGTCATCGAATAAAATTTTTTCTCCTGCTTTTGACTGGAGTCTTTCAACTGTTATTACTAAATCCCGAGAAACTTTATATTGCTTGTTGCCAGATCTTATAACAGCGTATTCCATATCTACTAAAATTTTAAGATTAAAAGATTTTAATGATTAATCAAAGTCTTTTTATTATACCAAATAACTTATTTAATTTCCAACGCTCCACCCGGGACAGTTTTTTTACCAATACCTGAAAGAAGCCCAATCAAGATAAAATTTGATAAAAGAGAGCTGCCTCCGTACGAAACGAATGGAAGGGTAATTCCAACAATTGGAACAATCCCTATATTCATCCCTATATTTACAAAAAACTGAGTAAATATTAAAAAGAACACAGCAGTTGCAAACAATTTATAAAATAGGTCTTCCTGCGATGATGTGATCAAAAAAATTCTATACAAAAGAAGCGCAAAAGCCAGAACTACAATAGAAGACCCCACAAATCCTAACGCTTCAGAAGTAGTAGCAAAAATAAAATCTGTATGACGCTCTGGTAAAAATCTAAGCCCAGATTGGGTACCCAAACCTAGCCCTCGTCCGAACAACATTCCTGAACCAACAGCTATTATTGACTGGATAACGTTATAAGACGATCCCAAGTAATCAGTCGGGTGCAAAAAAGTAAAGATACGCTCCGTCTGATAGGAATGCAAGGATCGGAAAAGAACTGGAAGTGATAATATAACTAAAAAAAGCATGCCTATAAAAAAACGCACAGGAAACCCAAAAACCACAAGAGTAAATGATGTCACTATAAGATAGATTAAAGCATTACCTAAATCTGGCTGCATAAAAATCAAAAAAATTATTGGCGACAGTAAAAGAAATACCCACGATAACGCTCTCAAGGAATGATTATTTTTTGTCGCCAGATACGAACAGAGCGATATTGCCAGAAATGGTTTTAATATCTCTGAAAACTGAAATCTGAAACCAAAAATTTCAAACCACCTTAAAGATCCGCGGCTTTCTATTCCAATACCCAACACTAGAAGAAGCGAAATAATTGAGATAACGTAAATTTGAACCGAATATAGTTTGACTATGCTGTAATTGGTTTTTGAAAAGAACAAAAAAGCAAGAAATCCAACAATAAAAAAAATCAATTGGCTCCTAAATAAAGAAAAACTAATCGAAAAAAGAGTGGTCAAGCTTAATGCAACCAAAATCATTATCGGTGCAATTAGTGCCCAATCTATCTCAAAAAAAAACTTCCTATTCATTCCTTACAACCGAAAATTTATCACCCTTTTTGATATTTTCCACCAAAGCGTTTTTCTTTATGTAGTCATCAAAAGAGGCTGGCCAGCTTTTCAAAACAACGTCAACTTTTTCGTCTAAACTTGTGCCAATTTTTTTGCGCTCCTCTTGAATTAGTCTTACAATATCCCTTGCTTCTCCTTCATCTCTTAGCTCTTTTGTTATATTCTTATCAAAATCTACCCTAAACTCTTCTCTGTCCTTTTTAAACACGACTCTTTTAACATTTAACTCATCCTTGATTAAATCTATCAATTCCTCGTTAATTGTAAATTGTAAATTGTAAATTGTAAATTCCGCTAAAGGTTGTCTCACTTTTATTCCGAGTGTTTTTCTCTTCGCATGTCCCAATTCAACAATTTTCCTAACACCTTTCATATCCTCTATTAATTGAAAGTCCAATAAGCTTTTGTCTCCTTTTGGGTAACTTTGCAGATGCACGGACTCTTCACCTGTCAGATTTCTGAATATTTCCTCTGCGATAAATGGCGTAAATGGCGCAAGCAATTTTGAAAGATTAACTAAGACGCCATACATTACAGATAACGCAGTGTTTCTCTCATCATCTGTTGCGTCAAATCCGACTCGTTCTCTTGATCTTCTAATATACCACGTCGAAAAATCATTTATCACAAAATCTTCTAAGGATTTTAAGCCCTCTACTGTCTTGAACTCCTCCAGATTTCTAGTAACATTCAGCACGAGTTTTGTCAATCGAGCAAGAATCCACTTATCTAAGACTGTCAAGTTCCCCGTTTTTAAAACACAATTCCATTTACCGATATTGGCATATGTGGCAAAAAAAATATAGCTGTTCCACAAAATCAACATTATACCTTTTACTTGATTCCTATACTGTTCTTCTGAAATTAAAATATCCTCACCATTCATAACAGGCGACCCCATTAAATATAGTCTTAGCGCATCTCCTCCGTATTTCTGTAAGAGTTCTTTTGGATCTGGGTAGTTATTGTAGTTTTTGCTCATTTTTCTGCCATCTGTCCCTAAAATTACTCCTTCAACCAATACGTTCTTTGACAACATATTGAACCCATCGTCTCTTGGCGCAAGTGCTGTCGATATTACATGTAAAACGTAAAACCATGCACGTATTTGTCCGGTATATTCGCCGATAAAATCAGGGGGATAGAAATCTTCTACTTTCAAGTCCCCCTCAAAAGGATAATGCCTTTCTCCAAACGACGCAGATCCTGCCTCTATCCAGCTATCCAAAACTTCTGGCACGCGATAGGCTTTGTCACCACATTTATCACATATTACAGTAACCTCATCTATTTCTGGCTTGTGCAAATCTGTTATCTTTTGACCCGATCGTTCTTCAAGCTCTTTGATAGATCCGGGAACAAAACGCTTCCCGCACTTTTTGCATTCCCAGACAGGAACTGGAGTCCCCCAGTATCTGTTTCTCGAAATATTCCAATCTGGCGCTTTCTCCAAACTTTTCAAAAACCGCCCGTGTTTGAAGTGTTTGGGGAACCAATTTACTTTCTCGTTTGATTTTTTCATCTTATCTTTCAGCTTTTGGACATTAACGTACCATGCGTTCTGCGGAGCTTGGTAAAGGCGGGTAGCACATCGCCAGCACGTAGGAACCGAATGCGCGTATTCTTTATCCTGATAGATAAGGCCGCGCTTCTTAAGATCCTCATTTACAGCTTTATTTGCTTTAAGATAATACATGCCGCCAAATTTTGGTACATTGTTTTTTATCATGCCCTCACCGTCTAAATGCATTTCTACGTGAATATTATTTGCTTGCATGGCAGGTAAATCTTCTTCTCCATAGGCAGCCAATGTGACAATACCAGTGCCTTCTTCTGCGGTAACAAAATTTCCCCCGATAACGACAAAAGCTTCTTTTCCTTTCTCAATTTTGTAATAATCAAAATGCGGAACAAACCTTTTACCAATTAACTTCTCGCCCTTAAACTCTTCAACTATTTTGTATGAAAGTTCTTTTTTGAGCATCTTAATTGTTTCTTTTGCCAAAATATATTCTTCCAATCCTTGTCGAACCTTAACATATGTCAGTTTTGGATTTACAGCCAATGCTGGCGTAACTATTTTATTCCAAGGTGTTGTTGACCAAGCTAAAATGTAAGTTTTGACTTTTGATCCTTCGATTAACTCAGGATCATCCTGAGCTTGCCGAATGGATGACTTTTGTCCTGAGCTTGTCGAAGGATTGACTTTTAATTCATACTTGTAAGTAGCTGACGGATCTTTGAGCATTTTATAGTTGTCTGGATCCATCGCAACCTCAAAATTAGAAATTGGCGTTGCGCAATGTGGACAGTAGAGGAGCACTCGAAGTCCTTTATAAATAAAGCCTTTATCATGCATCTTTCTAAATATCCACATCACAGACTCCATGTACGACAAATCCATGGTTTTATAGGCGTTTTTAAAGTCAACCCATCTTCCGATATGGTCGATGTACCATTCCCATTCGGAAGAAACCGAACCCACATAAAACTTGCATTCTTCAATAAATTTTTTAATCCCTACTTTCTCAGCAATTTCTTTTTTGTTTTTTAATCCAAGTTCTATTTCCACCTTGTTTTCTGCAGGTAATCCATGACAATCCCATCCCCAGACTCTCCTAACCCTATAGCCCTGCATAGTTTTGAATCTGGGGAAAAGATCTTTTGGAATACTTGAGAGAAGACTCCCATAATGAGGAAGCCCTGTTATAAATGGCGGACCATCTAGGAATGTCCAAGTGCCAAGTGGCGCCTCTTTCTCAACGGACTTTTCAAAAATCTTATTTCTCTTCCAATACTTCAGAATTTCCTCTTCTAATTTCGGAAAATCAACTTTTGGAGAAACAGGTTTAAACATGGATTCAATTGTAGCTTAAAACACATACTTCTTCAAGAATGCAAAATCGCTATTAGACGGTTATTCAATACTGTTTTCATAAATCAGCTCGAAAAACTCTTTTTTGAGGTCAACAACGGAGCTTCTTTTCAAAAATCGCTCTACATCTTTTTTTTGCGTCTTATGCATTTGAAGCGCCTTAACTTTTAGGTCGTATGTATTCCTGATATCAACTACAGTCGTAATATCCTCATCGGGTGTTCCTTTCATTTTTCCAAACGCAATATATGTAAGACCTGATTTTTCGTATTTCTTCAAATAACTTCTGGGAACGGCCGTATGATACAAATGTACATGTTTTTTTGATCTACGCATGTAATTTTCAAAGCTCTCTGTCGTAGAGCGCGATATTGTTTTGTGATCAGGGTGATTTGATCCGCCGTGCCTATCAAATGTCACAACAACATCTGGCGACTTTTTTATAAATATTTCTAAAATCTTCTTTCTAAGAGAGTCTGCGTGATCTTGAAGTGTCCCATCTATAAAGTTAAGAAACAGAATACTGCTAATGCCTAAGATTTTTGCGGCATTCTCTAGCTCTTTTTCTCGTGTTTTTCCAAGATTCTTTTTTGAGGCAATGGGCGGATCTCCCAACTGACCCTTCTCGCCTTTTGTCGCAGTAACAAGAACTACTTTCTCGCCTTTTTTGGCAAGTTGTGCGATAGTTCCGCCAGATGAAAAACTTTCATCATCAGGATGAGCAAAAACAAATATAAATGTCATGAGAATATTATATAATAACAGCATGCATTTGTATAATTCACTCACCAAAAAACTTGATAAATTTCAACCTTTCTCTGATAAAAAAGTCCTGATGTACGTCTGCGGAATAACGCCCTACGATACAACTCATCTCGGACACGCTTTCACCTATATTTTTTTTGATATCTTTGTTCGCTACCTATCATATAGAGGGCATAAAGTAATTTACACACAAAATGTGACTGATATTAATGACAGAGACAATGATCTGCTCAAACGCGCGAAAGAACAGAAAATCCCATGGCATGACCTTGCCAGTTTTTGGACAAAAAGATTTTTGGGCGATATGGAAAAACTTAACTGGCGTATGCCAGATAATTACCTAAAAGCGTCAGAAAATATAGGTAAAATGATTCAAATCATTCAACAATTGCTCAAAAATAAATTTGCTTACGAAAAATCTGGAAATGTTTTTTTTGATATTAAACGCTTCCCAGATTTTGGCAAACTTTCTCGTCTGAAAGAATTAGAAATGCTAGTTATTGCCAAAGAGTTTGATGAGGATACGGATAATTCCCTTAAAAAACACAAGCTTGATTTTACTCTTTGGCGAGGATCAGATATTAATCAACCCAAGCATATTCCTTCATTTGAGAGTCCATTTGGTAAAGGAAGACCCGGATGGCACATAGAATGTTCGGCAATGGCAATCTCGTCTCTTGGTGAACAAATAGATATTCATGGCGGAGGACAAGATCTAATTTATCCCCATCATGAAGCAGAAATTGCCCAATCCGAAGGGGCAACTCTAAAAAAACCATTTGCCAAATATTGGCTTCATACTGGGGTCGTCTCGTATAGAAAAGCTAAAATGTCAAAATCTTTGGGCAATTTAATTCTCGTTTCTGATCTTCTGAAAACATACTCGCCAAATGCCATCCGATGGATGATCTTGTCACATCATTATAGAGAATCATGGGAATTTACAGAAAATAAAATTAAGAGTGCGCAAGACAGTATAAATACTATTCAAAAGTATGTTAAAAAAAACCAAACATCTGAAGTTGAAAATGAAGAAGCTGTAAAGCAATTTATAAAACTTATGGGCAACGATCTTCAAGTCCCTGATGTTTTGACTTACGTTTTGAAGCTCAGTAAAAACGGCCCCAAAAACACTCAGGCTGTCCTGTCAATTCTTCAAATACTAGGCTTTCGTTTAGTTCTTTTGTCTTAAAAATGCGGGGATTCCTAAGACATGATTAAATTTTAAACTCAATCCCCACCAAAACACCTTTATAGATATTCTGGATTTTAAGTCTTCAAGGATAATTTAGCAGAGAAATAAGCTAAGGTCAATAGGTGATAACTATAATTTGGCGTTTTCGTCTCCTAACACTACTTGGTGTCTTCTATTTGCCCATAAATAAGCTGCAGCATCTTTTTGATTTGAGGTAGCTTTAGATGAAAGCATAAAGAAAAAATTCTTCATCATCGCTTCTTGAGATTTACGATAAGCATCTTTTGCAGTTTGTCCTTTAATAATAGATATTGAAACTAAATTAGAGGGCTCGATAAATAACTTTGCGACTTCATCTTTCAACGGATGGTTTGTTTTTAAAGGATTTCTACCTAATATATAACTTTTTTTATACCCTATAAAGGTCGCTGAATATTTCTTTGAGACTAATTCGCCCAAAACGCGAGCCGCATCGCAGCTTCTTGCATATATAATCTTATTTGCTAACAAGTGCTCATTTTTTCCGACTTTAACTAGAATTTCATTGTCATAACCAGTAATCTCGGCTTCATTTCCATGTCCATTAACAAATATAAATGAAGGTTGGTGTTTGCTAACATAACTTTCAAAGTTTTTGGCAGTAGCCTTCTTGCCTTTTAAGTCTAAAGTTTTACCTTTACTGTTTGATAACTTAATAATGTCTTCTGTCCAAAGATATAAGTAAGTTGTCGCTAGGTCGTGATTAGGTCTTGTAATAAGAACGCATGAATTCATTCTTACGCCTCTTTGTAAATTGCTCCTGTTGCCATATCTCTTAGATACTCTATCTGTGCTTCTATTATCTCTTTACCTAGATCAGTGACTTTCTCAACGCTTTCCAGCATTTCTTGCTTTGTATATTCAGTAGAACCAATAGATATAGTCAAATTATCTGAAGAAGCTCTTAAACGAGCCAAAACTAATTTTTGCATTTCTTTAAGAGTCTCTCGATCTATATTGTTAAAATCTATATTATCATTACTCATTTTAGTATTCCTAACTTGACTAATTTACCTAAAATTTCCTTCCCTTTTTTTGTATTGTTGGCTACTTCTATTTTTGCAGCGTTCCAAGTTAACTCCTCATCATCTAATACTACTATAATTTCACTGCGTTGACTTAGAGGCAAATTTGCATAAATCTTTAAAAATTGACTATTTCTATCCATAAACAGGACAGGGATAAAATTATATACACAAATACTAATATTTACAATTATGCTTTTTAAGATGTGCTATCAATTTTTGTTGGTTATCAAATAAATAATAATACGCGTCTTCAAATTTTTTATCTTT
>JBBTXK010000030.1:0-1030 GCA_038062315.1 Patescibacteria group bacterium | reverse complement strand
ACTATTGAGCATGGAGGAGATATTAAAAAAGCAGCTACCGCCTATGCAAAGGCAGGACAGCAAGCAAACAAGAGTGCTCAAAATGTGGCAAAACAGACACCATCAAATATAAGTAGCGGCACAAAAGGCGGACAACAACAGGGCGGTGGGTTTAAGCAATTCATTACAAAAGGAAATAATGTAATTAGGATAGGCAGTCACGATGGTCAACCATTCCGAGTAGCGATAGGACCCTCGGCTAAATTTTATAAATCAGGTGAAAAAGGGTCTTCCATTCCTTTCCATATACACATGGATAAAAAAATTGGATTTATAGAGTTTAATTGGCTTAAAAGTACTACTAAATTCGATAAAAAAGGTAACCCCCTTCCTAAAAAATGGGACTGGTGGGGAGGAAAGAAATAGCTATGAATAACATAATATCAATTAAAAGATATACTCCTAATGCTGATCCTATCTTTCCTGTGGCTAAAAAGAAGTTTATTGAGCTTGCGACTAAATTAAAGAAAAAGAATCTTATCAAAAAATACGACTTACAGGATGTCGATGGATTGAAGCTCATACTTTATAGACAGTTAGATAATAAACAAGTCACCCTAGAAATAACTGATTCTGGTGAAGTTTTTTGGCAAATATTTGATAGGGCTTATGAATGTTATTTTACTTCTGCCTACGAAATGAAAGATAAACTTGAAGCCTTAGATAACCTTCTTTATTTTGCTCCATTATGGGTAGAAAAAAATGATTATTACGAAGAATTTTATGAACAAAATGGTAAGGTTATTTTCAGAAGGATAGTTTTTCCTAATGGAGGAAGTGAGAGTGCATCAGTAGTTCATTTTGGTTGGCTTAGGAGATTTTTTGGTTGTAAGAAAAGAATAGTCCGACCTTAAGCATCACATCCAGGTTTACCATGAAGATAATATGGCGCAACACATAGGAATTATAAAAATAAACGAACGAGGAGAAATGCTAGAACGTCTTGAGATAAACTTTGCAGATGTAGTAAATGTCTTAGAAGAAATAGATA
>JBBTXK010000029.1:0-20992 GCA_038062315.1 Patescibacteria group bacterium | reverse complement strand
TTTTTGTCTTGCTTCATTAAGATACGATCTATGCGTAAATGCTTCTTCGAAAAGCTTTTTGTTTTTTAATTCTGGAAGATTCATATTGCAATATTGCCCAATGCTCCGTTTATAAACGCCGGGCTCGAGTCTCCGCCATATTCTTTAGCAAGTTCAATAGCTTCATCGATAATTACTTTAGCAGGTTCTTTTTTTTCAACAAAAAGTTCGAAAACCGCAAGTCTCAATATTGCCAAATCTGCTTTGTTTATTTTATCTATAGAAAATTCTGGTGCGGCAATAGCAATTTTTTTATCAATTAAATCTTTATGAGTCAGAATATTTGTTGTATCTGCACTTACCTTCTGTTTGTGAAAGTCTATCATAAATAACTCTTTAACGAGTCTTTGCCTTCTTTTATGTCGGGGATCCAAAGGGGTTTTCATATTACTTGGCTGATGACTTTTCTTCTTTTTTATTATTCTTTTGCATCACTAATACTTGTCTTCCTTCATAAAACCCACATTTTTTACAAACCATATGTGGCAGTGTGACGCTTTTGCAATTTGAGCACATTATAAACTTTGGGACAGTAAGATGAATACTCGCCCTTCTTTTGCCTTTTCTTTCTCTTGAATGTCTTTTTTTTGGTTCCTGCGGCATATGCGTATTGTACTCAATTTTCAGGTTTTCCGCAATACCTCACAAAATTTGACATATAGTCTCATGGATTGATATACTATTTTCGATATGGCAACAGAACAAGTATTTGATCCCAATTTAGGAGGATTGCGCGATGCTTTCCCTGGAGAAGTTGTTCCTACAGAGCAAGAAAAGACCTTACAAAGACTAATGAGAGAAGAGGAAGAAAGATTTACTGCTGAGTTGGCCGAGGTTGTTGCAACAGGGAAACTTTCAGAATCAGATGAGCTTGCTGTTCAAAGATTTGCCAAACTTCGAGCAGAAATACAACGTCAAAAATATGTGGAGGCCCTAAATTCCAACCCAGCAAATATTTTGCAGAATGTCCTAAAAGAATCGGATCCAGTAAATAATAGTATTGTTAGGGTGGGTCTTGTTAGTTTAGACGAGAATGTGGCTAGGCTACAAGAAAATGTTGATTCTGAAAAAGCTTCTGGAAAATCGAGACCTCCTAAGCAAAATACAGAAGACAATATAAGAGAATATTTACAAAAAAATCGTGATGGTGGCCTCCTAATTAGGATCGGATTTAATTGGCTTGATAAAAGTGGCAGAGCAAAAAAGGATTTTGGCATTACATTTAAACTATTGAAAAAACTAGGTCTACTCTCAGAAGAAAGACTTGCTTTTTATATTGCTGACATATATACAAGATTTAATGAGGAAGGTAATAGGTATAGCGCTAATGGCGATAGGCTGCCTTATGATCCTAGTTATCCAATAAGAGGTCTTTCGTCAAGTAGGCCTGGATTAGATGGATTAAAAGCAGATATAATTAGAAGCTCAGAGATTCCCACGATCCCTAACTTAGTTGTAATTAGTGGTTCACCAGAAGCGCTGGCGCGTATTGTAGATAAAGGGCAGTATGTGCCTTATCAAAGCAAAACCTGATCAAGTCCCTTTCTCTCTTAGCAACGGATACTTTTGGTAAAAACCATTTTCTTCATTGCCTTTTATGGAAATTGCGGTAACATTTCTAATATCAACCATTCTTCTTTTTAACCCAATTTTAAGTTCCAATGAGCTGGACGATTTACGTGCAAGCCGAAGAAGCGCTCGTTGCACCAAAGCATCCGAAAAGAATTCATCAATTACGTCCCACTCTTTATTCCTTCCATCTTTAGTCTTCTTCGGAATTGGAGGATCGCATTGAATTGCAAGAGATGATAAGCCTTCTTTGTTTTGTATTCTTTTTATTCCAAAAGAAAGTCCGCTTAAATTTTGCGGGAAAAGACAATTAAGACGAGAAAGAGCTAAATATTTAACAAGATTATCTGTTTTTAAATTCGCAGACAGTTTTTGGACGAGATTTTTTTCATCAATCTTAACTTCAACTACATCTCTTTTTTCGTCCGCCTCATTGTATGACAATTCCTGAGGCTTTTCTGTATATCGCTGAACGTTTAACGCTCCCTCTGTACGCGGTGTCTGTCTGGCAATCTTTTTGGCAAATGCCGCAACTGGACGTACAAACCTAAAGATCGACTTAGTGTTTTCGGGAATATTGCTAAATGCTGGAGTTTGGCGTTTCTCCTTATCCGTTAAAGGATAATTAGTACAGGCTCCTACTTTGTAAATCTCAAATCCTTCTGCTTTTTCCGCAACTGGAATCTCATCATCAAAATCTTTGTCTATTAATGGAGAAAATTTGGGCGGTAGTCCTGCTATTTCAAGTTTGGATACTAAAGCAGGATCCAAAAGTTCTGCATCCTCTCCCAAGTTTTGCCTATCAAGTCTTTTTTTAATTGTATTACCATCAAGATCAACAATTGTTACATCGGCAAATCTTCCGTTCCCAAAGACCATATCAATATCCATTCGATTGACTCCTCCCAATCTAGAACTGCCGTCTTTGCTATAGAAAACCGTATTGCCTTCTTTTGCAAAAATTGTTTCTATTCGCTGTTGTATCACTTTTTTATCCACAATTTCCTCTGTTGTTAGGCCTGAATATATTTTGTCTGACATATCTTCAAAACCAGAAGCAGTGACAAGACGTGGAACAATTTCTGACGCAATTGTTGTAACCGGTCCTTCAGGGGTTTGATCTGTCCTTCGGTAATACACAATAAGGCCTTCCTTGTCTTTTGGGATCCCAATTCCAACCACCCTGCCATCAACTGGCTTTATTCTAAAAAATCCTCCATTAGTCCTTTCAAATTCCAAAAGCCCCAAAATATATCGCGCTCGCTCGCTTCTTGCCAATTCCTCTCGCGTTTTGTCAGGCAGTCCAAAAACAGTGACTCCTTCAACAAATCCTTCTTGTGCAGAAAGCCCAGGATCTATTCCGCCAATACCTATAAAAAACTCACGAATTACGCGGCTTGTGTCTCCTTTACCGAGAAGTCCAAATGCTTTAAAATCCCTAGCAACATTTGCCCTATTGCTGGTTGTTTCTTCAACAAGCTGGAAAAAAGTCGAAACAAGCGGAGTTTTAAGTCCTTCCTTACGGATTCTTTCATTTTCCTCCAGAGCTTTTGCAGTTGAAGAGAATTGCGTGCTAAAGCCTAAATCCTCTTTTCCAAGGCCAGTTGCTTGGACAACTTTATCTGTATACACAAAAAATCTTTTTCCTGTTTGGGGATCGTGAAATTCTTGCTCGATTTGTCCAATTTGCCTTTTGTTTCTATTAACTCTAGCTTTCACAAGCTCTGCGTTTGCTAATAAATTATTTGAAAGAAAGTTGTCATGCGCTAAGACTCTTCCCAATTCGTTGTTGGTTGGATACTGAGCAGAAGAAATATCAGGAACTTGCAAATTTTGCGTGTCACTGCCCAGCGAATTGAGATTTCCCTTTCCTCCCGGAACCGGAATTTCATCTCTATTTTCCGGTCTGTTTCTGCTATTCATTCGCCACCAGCTCTTATCAAGTGTTACATCGCCAGATGTTCCCCAAATGCCGCCTCTTCTTTTGTTAGCATCAAATCCCAACGGTGGACTTTCTGGATTTTCTTTGAGGCTAGCAGCAGAAAATATAGTTCCATATACGCCTCCGCCCCCAACAATACTAACCGGTGAGTAATTTGTACCTCTGGCAATTAGATCTTTGAAAAATTGTGCTTCATCTTGTGTAGCATCGAAAATTGCAACATCCATTAATGCTGCTGCTTGGGCGTTTCTATAAACATTGGCAAAGAGTGCTGCTCCAATTCTATGCGATTCCCCTTTTAAAGCAGTATTTTGTTCAAGTGTAACTTGCTGAGAGGCTGTTGGATTAACGCTGTCCCAAATATCTTCATTATTACGAATTACAGCAAGCGCTGCTCTAGCCGATGGAAAGTGAGATAATTTTGTAAAACGAAATTCATGAGCTTCTCGCTCTTTAGCGTCAACTCTTCTGCTTAGCTCTTGGGATCCTTGTTCAACCATATCTCCCTCCGCCATATATAAAAGTGTAATATATAACTAGGCTTTTTGCAATTAAATTTGGTTGTGAGGCGACACCTGAAGGGTGTGAGGCGACACCTGAAGGGTGATCTGAGAGGACACCTTAGTCTGGTTTATTAAAAGCTTATTTTTTTAATTTTTCCTGTTGACAATAACATACAAGATATATGCAATGTTTGCATACGCAGACGCAAACTTTAAATATTTCATTGCCAAAAGATTTAGTAAAAAGAGTGGATGAAGTAGCTAAGAAAGAATATCGTAACCGAAGCGAGCTGATTCGTGAAGACGTAAGGAGATATCTTGAGGATCAAAAAGAATGGGATCAGATATTTAAAGCTGGAGAAAAGGCAATGCAAAAGATGGGGATAAAAAGCTTGGATTTAGGCTCTTTTAGAGGAATAAAAATTGTAACCGCAAGTCAATTGCTGGAGGTTTCTTCTTAGATGCAAAGATCGGGCTAATCTGGGGAGATATGTTTGTTGGTGATTATGTTTTTTAGTTTTTCTTCTAGTAATGGATATTTTTTAAGCTCCGGAAATATTTTTTCTGCTTCTTTTTTCGTTTTTTCGATTAACACAAAGTCAGAAAATGATGCAACTTTTAAGCTCTGCACTCCATGTTGTGATGTTCCATAGATTTCTCCAGGGCCTCTAAGTCTGAGATCTAATTCTGCTAACTCCGCACCTATATTAGTTGCTTGCATAGCTTTTAGACGCTTTATCGTTTGCTCGTTTTTAGATTCAGTGAATAGAAGACAATATGATTGTTTGTCTCCCCTTCCCACGCGTCCCCGCAGTTGGTGAAGCTGAGACAGTCCAAATCTATCTGCCCCCTCGATGAGAACAATCGTTGCGTTTGTGATATCAATCCCGACTTCAACAACGGGCGTTGCTATTAGAATATCAGTTTTTTTATCTCTGAAATCCTGTAATACTTTATCTTTTTCTCTTGTCTTAAGTTTTCCATGCAAAAGCCCAAGCTTTAAGCCTTTGAAAACGTCTTTCTTGAGCCGCTCGTATTCGTGGCTTGCGGCTTTTACAGTCTGCATGCTTTCGGACTCTTCTATAAAAGGACAAATTATAAATACCTGACTTTTGGTTTGATTAATCTGTTTTTCAATCCATTCATATGCAGGTAGTCTTTTTTCCATCCCAACGAGCCAAGTCTTGATATTTTTTCTGCCTTTGGGCATCTCGTCCAAAATAGATAAATCCAAATCTCCATACATGGTTAAAGCTATTGTTCTTGGGATGGGAGTGGCAGTCATTGTGAGAAGATGAGGATTTTTGCCTTTTTGTCTAATAATTGCTCTTTGTTCTACCCCAAATCTTTGCTGTTCGTCAATAACTACCAAACCTAGATTTTTAAAATTTATATGTTCGGATAATAGCGCATGTGTACCAACTAACACATCGAAATTTGTTTTCTTATTCTTGATTCTGGTCTTCATACTTCCTGTTGCTAAACCTATTTTGATATCAAAGGGAGACAAGAGGCTTGAGATTGTGTTATAGTGTTGGAGGGCCAATATCTCAGTTGGGGCCATAAAAGCTGACTGAAAACCATTCAAAAAGCTTAAAAACATTGCAATTGCCGATACAACAGTTTTGCCACTTCCTACGTCTCCTTGCAAAAGCCTATTCATAGGTTTTTTTCCCGCCAAATCTTTAAATATTTCTCCTACCACTCTTTTTTGGGCAGAGGTCAGCGTAAAGGGTAATTTTTTCCAAAACTCCTGAATTTCTTTTTTGTATGCAGTAATAGAGTAAGGATTGCTGGTAAGATTTTTGTCCCATTGCGACCTCCTTTGCATGGACGCAAGCTGTAACAAAAAAAGCTCATCAAAAGAAAGTCTTTGTTTTGATTGGTTGGCAATTTTTAGGGTTTTTGGAAAATGAATTTGTTCAATTGCGTCCTGCAAGCCAAGCAGGTAACCCCTTTTTATAATTGAGTCAGGTAAGTACTCGATCAATTTTTGTTTGTTATCTTGAAGGATTTTGTATATCTGGCGGCGTAACCATTTGGAAGATACTCCTCTGGTTTCTGAATAGACAGGGACTAAACGCCCAGTATGAATGGCTGGAGAATTATTTAAAATCTCATATTCAGGGGATTGAAGAATAATTTTATGCAAATACCAATCTACTTTTCCAGAAAGGGAAATAATATCGCCTTTTCGAATGACATTTATAAGATAAGGTTGATTGAACCAGATAACATCTATTATCCCAGTTTCGTCTTGTACTTTTGCCTTTTGTAGTCTCTTCCAGCTTTTTGTGAACTCGTTTTTCATTTCGGTAACAGTTCCTTGAATTGTCACTATTTCTCCTTCCTGGACATTTCCTATTTTTGATAACAATGAATAATCATCATATCTAAACGGAATATGGAAAAGGAAATCATAAAGACGTTTGATATCAAGTTTTTCAAGCCTTGAAGCATACTTTTTGTAAAGAACACCAGCTTCCTTAATCGGCGTTTGCAGATCCATAGTTTATTGAAGAGTTAGGAATGGAAGAAAAGACGTTGCGATCAACGCAATGGTTGATATAATTACTATTATTTTCCAAATCCAGGTGTGTTTCCTAAATATTTCCATATCAAATAAACATATTAAGAGACTAGGATATAATGATACTAAGAGAATTCTATCATCTATTACTTAATATCTCAATGTCCTAATATCTAAGAATTAGTGCCAGAAAGCGCGACGATTGGTAAATACCATAGCAATACCAGCTTTGTCCGCTGCTTCGATAGACAATTTGTCATTGATAGATCCTCCTTGCTGGATTATCGCTGAAATTCTATGTTTGGCAGCCAGTCTTACGCTGTCATCAAATGGGAAAAAACTATCGCTTGCTAGAATAGCACCTTTTGCATGCTTTCCTGCCTGCTGTAGGGCAATTTTTGTAGATCTGACTCTTGAAGTTTGTCCGGAGCCTACGCCTCTTGTCATTGGAATATCTTTATCCATAACGATAATAGAATTTGATCGAATTCTTGAAATAAATTTCCAAGCGATTTGCATTTGCTCTCTTTCCCTTTTTGTGGGTTTTTTCTTTGTTACGACTTTCCATTTTCTAATATCGTTTTTTGAGGATACATCGGCATTTTGTACGATAAAACCCTGGTCAACCCATTTGACATTTATGTCTTTTAGAGTTGGTTTGTTTACTTTGCCGAAAACATAAATTCCCATACTTTTTCTTATTTTTTTCAAAAATTCAAGAGCGTTTTTATTTATATAGGGCGCGGCCAATATGTCTATGTTTCCTTTTTTTTCGTCTTTAAACTGGGCTATAACGTCTGCAGTTTTTTTGTCTACATTTTTATTCAAAACAATTACTCCTCCAAATGCGGACTCAGGATCTGCCGCAATTGCTCTTTCCAATGCAACTTTCGGATCTTTTCCAAGAGCAATTCCGCTTGGGCTATTGTGTTTGATAACAACAGCTGTTGGTTCGTTAAACTGTCTTACGGATTCTAATCCTGCGTTAATATCTGTAAGATTTACAAGAGAAAGATCTCTTCCCCATAATTTTCTTATACGGCTAAGAGGTGATTCAGAATCTCCTTCGATGTAAAAAGATGCTTTTTGATGAGGATTTTCTCCATATCTTAGGTCTTTGATTTTTCTTCCTGCTATTGTTAATTCTTCTGTAAATTTTCCAAAAGATAAATATTTCGCAATTTGAGAATCATAAAACGATAGATGCGCAAATGTTTTTGCCGCAAGCTCTCTTCGAAAAGAATCGCTTATTTTTTTTGTTTTCAGAGCTCGTATGATCCCTGAGTAATAAAAAGGGTTACATATCGGAAGAACATTTTTAAAGTTTTTAGCAGCGGCTCGTAGCATTGTTGGTCCGCCTACATCAATATTTTCAATTGTAGGGGTTTTTTCAAATGGGTAAAGATTGCATACAACAATATCAATTGGCTTTATGTCTAAGTCTTTTGCTCGTCTAATGTGGGATAAATTTGTTCGATCAAAAAGAATACCCGATTCTATTTCAAAACTAATTGTTTTCATCCTGCCGTCAAAGCTCTCGGGATTTCCTGTTATTTTCTGAATTGGGATTACCGGTATTTTGTTTTCTAAAAGGATCTTTGCTGTTCCGCCAGTTGAAATTATTTTGTACCCGAGCTCATGAAGCGATTTTGCAAACTCAACAACTCCTGTTTTGTCAAAAACACTTATGAGTGCATATTTATTCATTGATTAAAATTGTCATGATAAACTTGTTTCTCTCAGTGTCATCCTGAGCTCGTTTCAGGATCTGTTCTTGAAGAACGAGATGCCGAATCAGGCAGAGCCTGATCGGCATGACAATAAAATAAATTCAGGATGACATTACGAGGTTTTTATTCTAACAAATTTTCTTTTTCCAACTCGGATGAGTTGATTATTTTTTGGCACAAATTGCTTGTTTGAATCTGTTATAACTTTGTCATCAAGCGCTACCCCGCCTTGTTCTATTAGCCTTTTTGCGTCACTTTTACTTTCTGCTAATTTTGCCACTGTTAAAATATCAACAATTGTCGCGCCAGAAGTCAGAGATTGTGGAAGTTTAAAGTCAATAATATCTGAGGGGGTTTCTTTTTTTTGAACTGTTTTTTCAAAATTTTCCTTTGCTTCAGTAGCGGCTTTTGGAGAATATAGCTCAAGCACTATCTGGGTTGCAAGTAAATGCTTAATAAACATTGGGTGTTGGCCTTTTTGTAGATCACTCGCCATTTGATCCACTGCATCCATTGGAAGGTTAGTTCCAAGTGTAAAATAGTGGACGATTAGCTCATCGTTTATGGCCATTATTTTCGCATACATATCGTTAGGATTATCATCAAGCCAAATTGCATTTTCCCAGCTCTTGCTCATTTTTCTCCCATCAGTTCCTGTTAAAAATTCAGTACTAATAATAAAAGACTCCTTGTTACGCCATAGTTTTTGCAAAGTTCTCCCCGCCTGCATATTAAATGTTTGGTCTGTTCCTCCAATTTGAATATCTGTATCTAAGAAATAGCTATCGTATCCTTGCAGTGTAGGGTAAAGAACTTCATGTAGTCCAATTCGTGCTTTGGCCTCAAGTCTTTTTCTAATAAGTTCACGGCTAATGAAATCATTCAGAGAAAATTTGATACAAAGTTGAATAAATTTCTTAGGATCTAACTTACTAAGCCATTCGCTATTAAAGCGGATTCTTATTTTAGAAAAGTCCAAAATTTTTTGAGCTTGTTCTTTGTATGTCTGGAAATTCTCAGCGATTTGTTCAGAAGTTAAAACAGGTCTTTCTTTATTTTTGTCCGATGTATCCCCAACCAAAGCAGTATAGTCTCCAATTAAAAATGTAACATTATGTCCAAGCAGTGCAAGTTTATTTAGCTTACGAAGAACTACACCATGCCCTAAATGAATTCTTGTAGAAGTAGGATCAATTCCTAAGTAAACGTTTAGTTTTTTGCCGCCCGATAAAGCTTTTTTTAATTCTTCTTTATTGGGAATAATATTTGCTACGCCTCTTGTCAATAATTCCTCTATCTTATCCATAGCCAAAGTATAGCATAAAAGACATCGATTCGATATAATACTAATATGATAGATTTTAGAAGATTAAGAATCAGGCGAGGACACTTACGTTACCCTTCAAGATACTCTTCGCGCATTTTTCTTCTGAGTAAAATTGCAAAGTTTGCTCTTTTCGGCATCGTTGGACTTTTCATTTTGTTTTTAATCTTATTTTTTTGGTACAGCCGCGATTTGCCAACGCCTGGAAGGCTTAACCAAAGTAATTTTCCTCAGTCTACAAAGATTTACGATAGAAATGGGATTCTCCTTTATGATATTTATCGTGAGGAAAATCGCACATATATAACTTTGGACAAAATTTCTAAATATGCACAACAGGCAACAATCGCAATTGAGGATAAAGACTTTTACCAAAATCAAGGGTTTTCACTTGTCGGATATCTTAGGGTATTTAGAGATTTGATTTTACATCAAAGGCTAACGGGGGGATCAACTCTAACTCAGCAGCTAGTTAAAAATGCGCTCTTGTCTTCGGAAAGAACCATTCCGCGAAAGATCAAAGAATTTATTCTGGCGATACAGGTAAATAGAAAATATACCAAGAATCAAATTTTGGAATTGTATTTGAATGTTTCTCCATATGGAGGAACTGCAGTTGGAATTGAAACTGCTTCGGAAAAATATTTCGGTAAAAAAGCAAAAGATCTAAATTTGGTTGAGGGGGCAATACTTGCTGGTTTTCCCCAACTGCCCTCATAATATTCCCCACACGGTCAAAATCCAAAGGCATACATTACACGCGCCAAAGAAGTGTTGCGGCGGATGCATGAAGATAAATATATTACGAAAAAACAAGAAAGAGATGCAATTGCTTCACTTCCCAATGTTAAGTTTCTGGTAACTACACAGTCCATAAAAGCACCTCACTTCTCTTTTTATGTAAAAGATTTGCTAATCAAACAGTTTGGGGAAAATTTTGTCGAGCAGAGAGGCTTGCAGGTGACAACAACCCTGGATTATGAGTTGCAAGAGAAAGCAGAAAAAATTGTGAAGGATGAGGTGGATGCGGCAGCCAACTTAAAGGTTGGAAATGGAGCAAGTATAGTATTAAATCCAAAGAATGGAGAAATTCTAGCCATGGTTGGAAGCCGGGATTTCTTTGCAACAGAGTCGGGAAAGCAAAATGATAGAAAAGAATTTCAAGGGCAATTTAATGTAATTACACAAGGACTTCGTCAGCCCGGTTCTTCAATAAAACCCATCGCTTATGCTACAGCACTGAATCATGGATATACGGCATCAACACTTATAATGGATACAAAGACTGTTTTTCTAAATCCAGGACAGGAGAAAGATTATATTCCCGAAAACTACGATAAAAAATTCCATGGACCGCTTCAGCTTCGTTTTGCTCTAGGATCATCCATTAACATACCAGCAGTAAAACTTTTGGCGCTGGTTGGAGTTAAAAATATGCTGACAACTGCACACAATATGGGTATTTCTACTTTTGCGCCAACCAATGACAACATAAATCGTTTTGGTCTATCTTTAACATTGGGAGGAGGAGAAGTAAAACCAATAGAATTGGCCTCTGCCTATACAGCTTTTGCCAATGGCGGATATAGAACTGATCCGACAGCTATTTTGAAAGTTACCGACTCAAGAGGACATGTTCTCTTTGAAGAGAAAGACGTTTTGAGAAAGAAAGTGATAAGTAGCGAGGTTGCTTTTATAATTTCCCATATGCTTTTAGATAACAATGCAAGGCTTTTGACTTTTGGCCCCAATTCTTATTTGAATATAAATGGTAAAGCAATTTCGGTGAAGACCGGAACAACAGACGATAAAAGAGACAATTGGACAATTGGCTGGACACCAAATATTCTCGTTGAGACTTGGGTTGGAAACAATGACAATAGTCCAATGGGAAACGTAGCATCTGGGGTTACCGGAGCCGCTCCGATTTGGCGGCGGATAATCATAGAGGCCCTAAAGGGAAGGCCGGCAGAAGATTTTGTGGAGGGAGATAACGTAATTGCCGTAACAATAGATGCTTTAGGAGGAGGACTTCCAGTGGATGGTCAAGCAACTAGAACGGAGTATTTTATCAAGGGTACAGAGCCCCAAGGCCCAAGCCCTATTTATAAAAAGATAAAAGTTTCAAAGGCTGATAACAATAAAATAGCAAGTCAGAGTGAAATCGATCATAACGAGTTCGATATAAAAAGCTTTATTGTTTTTCAGGAAGAAGATCCGGTTTCTTCCGATGGAAAAAATCGCTGGCAGGAGGGAATAGATGGATGGTTAAATGAAGTCCATAAAGACGATTCTTCCTATCATCCGCCAACAGAGCAATCTACCAGGGTCGTTTCCGATTCTCCAACTCCAACCCCAAGCCCGACACCAACACCTACAATAGAAGCTTCATTAACTCCAACCCCAAGCCTAACCCCAGCCCCATAAGTAAAAAACTTACTTATTCTTTCAGCTTTGCCTTGAATTTTTCTTCAAGAGCCTTTAGGATTCTTGAGCGGATTGTGGCAACTTCTTCACTCGTTAAGTTTCTTTCTTTATGTTGATAGACAATATGAAAAGTTCTCGAATCTTCGAATTGATCTAAGAGTGACACATCAACAATTAAGGAGTTATGATTTATTATTTCTTCGATAATATCGATAGTTTTTATTTTTTCGTGCATCAGCAATGCCAAGTCTTCAATAATAGGGGGATATTTTGGAAGAGGAATAAATTTCTTTTGAAGATTCACTCTTTTAAGAATATCTGAAAAGTTAAATTCGAAAAAAACTCCCTCGTTTAGTATCTCAATAAGATTTGACGGATCGTCTTTGACTCCCAGTTCTTCAAAAAGTCTCTCAAGAATTCCTTTAACCTCGAAGAAGTTTTTGGCATTTGTAATTCCTGATAAGAAATATGCCTCCTTCGCTTCATCCAGATTTTTTCCTAAATAAACTTTTCCTAGTTCGAAAAGATTCTTCTTTGTAAAATTTGGTTTGTTTTGAAAGAAAGCCTTTATAAGGCTGATCTTAAGTGTTGGACGCAGATATTCAAACTCTCGACTTACAGGATTGTCAACGCGAAGTACATGCTGAGGATTTAGTCTTTGCTCTGCCAAATCCTTTTCATTTATTAAGCTATACGTATAGATTTCAGAAAATCCACACGCTTTTAAGAAATTTTTTGCCTTTTCTTCTGTCTTGTAGTCTTTGGCGTATGGAATTTGTTTTATTGGCATTTGTCCTATTGGCATAGTCTTTGGAAAATTGTTATAACCATAGAGGCGAGCCACTTCTTCGATCAGATTTTCCTCAATTATTAGATCATTTCTGTAGGTTGGAATCGTACACTCGATGACTCTTTCACGAATGTCATCCTGAGCCCCGCTCAGCGAGGCGAAGGATCTATTTTTATTCGAGTGATTCTTCTCCGCCAGCTGGCGGTTCAGAATAACAGGCAAAAGATTGAGTGAATTAAGGATGCCTATTACTTTTTTTTCAGGGATAGTTATGCCAAGAATCTGATTCAAACGTGAAAGTCTTAACTTTAATTTCCATGGCTCAAAATCTTCGTTTTTAATGTCGTAGAGCTTACTTGCTATTTTCCCGCCCGCAATTTCCAAAATTAGGTTAACGCATCGACTAAGCGCTTCTATAGTTCCACCTTTATTAACTCCCCTTTCAAAAATACTGCTTGCATCTGAACGAAGACCTAAGGCCTGGGATGCGCGTCTAATTAGAATTGCATTTTCAACTGGCACTCGAATAAAAATTGTTTTTGTACCTTCGGAAGTTTTACTTTTGAAACCTCCTTTTATTCCGCAAAGATCAATTACGTTTTCTTTGTCTTTAATAATTACCGCGTCTTTTGGCAGATGATAGGAAATTCCATCTACGCTTTTAAACAATTCTCCGCCTTTTGTCCTCTCAACATCCATTGTGCGACCAATTATTTTCTCGTAATCGAACGCATGGATAGGATTTCCCAGCTCAAACATAACATAATTTGTTATGTCAACAATATTGTTGATTGGCCTTTGACCTATTTTTAATAGTTTTTCTTTTAACCAATTTGGAGATTTCCCTACTTTTATATTGTCAACAATAATTCCAGTAAAACGGGGATTTATTTCTGGATCGGTTTTGATTAAGACACTTTTCGTGCTCCCACTTGACAGGTGGGAACTCAGGTGGGGACTTGGTTTCAGGTTGATTTTTAATTTGGGATACTTTATTGGCTTTTGTTCAATCGCCGCAATTTCGCGGGCTATTCCTATTATTGACAAAAGATCAGGACGATTTGGTGTAGTTTCAAACTCAAAAATTATATCGTCATCAACTTTTGTGATTTTCTCAGTCGACAGGCCGACCTCTGTTAAACGCTCCCCTAGTTCTTTGGGAGATAGGGTTGTATCAACATATTCTTTTAGCCAAGAAAGCGGCGCTAACATAAATTTCCTTTCTTGTCATGCCGAATTTATTTCGGCATCTCGTTTCTTTAAGAACTAGATCCTGAACCAAGTTCAGGATGACATTATTAAAACTGTTCCAAAATCCTAAGGTCAGGGTTTGTCAAAAGTCTTAAATCATCCATTTGATACCTCAATGTCACTAGTCTTGAGAGTCCGATAGCAAAGGCAAAGCCAGTTACTTTTTGACTATCGTATCCTACAGCTTTTAAGACATTTGGGTGAATCATGCCAGCCGGCATGATCTCACTCCATCCGCTCATTTTGCAAAAATTACACCCGCGTCCACTACAGACAGTGCATCTAATATATGTATCAACCCCTGGTTCTACGAATGGAAAATTGGTTGTTGCGAATTTTAACTTAATCCGCCGGCTGGCGGACTCCCCCATTAATTTCCTTAAAACATAATCAATTGTTCCAAATAAATCAGTTAATCTCACACCCGTATCTATACAAAATCCTTCGACCTGCCAGAACTCAAATCCATGTGACGTATCTACCTGTTCATAGCGAAAGTTTTTCCCCGGAACAATTACTCTAAGCGGAGGTTTTACTTTCTCCATGATACGACCCTGCATGCTAGATGTTTGCGTTCTTAAAATTATTTCCCCGGGAGAGCTTTGACTTTGTCTTGTGTCCAAATACAATGTTTGTTGAGTGTCGCGGGCCGGGTGGTCTTTTGGAATATTTAGAGCCTCAAAATTATAATAATCTGTTTCTATCTCCGGGCCATCTGCCGTTTGAAAACCTAAACTCTTAAAGACATCAACCGCTTCGTATAAAACTTGCGTCATCGGGTGAAGATGTCCGATATCTGGTGTTACTCCCGGATTTGTAATGTCAATTTTTTCTCTCCGAGTTTGTGATTCTTGATCAAGCAGTTTACCTTGAGCTTGCCGAAGGGTGTCTTCAATTGTTTTTTTAACCTCATTGGCAAGCCGGCCTACATCTGGTCTTTTTTCCAAGGGAAGTTTGGTAATTTGTTTCATTGCTAAAGTTAGTCTTCCTGTTCTTCCCAAAAACGCAAGCTTAATTTCTTCAAGTTCTTTCTGATGTTGCGCGTCAATAATCATTGATACCGCGGAATTCTTAATCTGCATCAATTCTTCTTCCATAAAAATAGAATATCACATTGAGGCTTTTTCGGGAAAGTGGCTTAGGCTTTTTTTGCCTCATTAATTATTTGCTTAAAAATCATTGGGTCGCTGATAACAAGATCGCTTAGGATCTTACGATCTAGTTCAATCTTTGCTTTTTTCAGTTTATTAATAAAAACGCTGTAGGATAATCCTTCTTGTCTTACAGCCTCTCCTATTCTTAAGTTCCACAGAGTTCTAAAATTTCTTTTTCTATTTTTCCTTCCTTGGTAAGCATAAGATCCAGCATGGAGCGCTGCCTCATGAGCTTTTCTTTGCGCTCTACTTCTTAATCCACGATAGCCTTTCGCAAGCTCCAAAATTTTTCTATGTTTTCTTCGGGACACCATCCCTCTTTTGACGCGTGGCATAATTTATGCTTCTCCTAACATTTGTTTGACTTTTCGGGCAAATCGTCCCTTAAGTACTCCTGGTTCTTTTTGTCTTCTGAGTCTTCCCCCTGATTTATTTATCTTCAAATGTGATTTATATTGATGCGAGAACATTACCTTACCGGTTTTGGTTACCCTAAACCTTTTGGCTACCGAGTTGTTGATTTTTTTCTTTTTCATTTATTCTTTTTTTAAATTCGCCACGCCTGTCCGCTTCGCTTGCAGGCGAGCTCGTCCCGATTTGTCGGGACTGCGCTCCCTTCCTTTCTGGCGACAAAATCGCGATCAATTGTTTTCCCTCAAAATGGGGGCCTCTTTCAATTTTTGAAAGATCTGATAGCGCATCTATTGTTTTTTTCATTATTCCTTGTCCGAATTCAGGGTGTGCTATTTGACGTCCAACAAATTTTACTATCAGTCTGACCTTGTCATTGCTTGTCAGAAATGCGCTTGCCCGTCTTATCATGACATAGAGGTCATGATCGTTCATAAAAGGTCCAAGCCTTATCTCTTTGGTTTCTGAGGCCTTGCTTCGCTTTTTTTCCTCGTTTTTTTTCTTGGCCTCTTGATACAAAAACTTCTTAAAATCAATGATTTTTGCGACCGGTGGATTTGCCATTGGTACCACTTCCACCAAATCTTGCTCACTTTCCCTAGCCTTTTTTAATGCTTCGAATCGAGAGAAAAGACCAATCTGTTTTCCCTCAGCATCGATAACTCTTAGCGTATTTGCGAAAATACGCTCATTGACTCTGTAAAAGCGTCTTGTATCTTGTCTTTTTTTACTAAATCTTCTTATCAATTTCTTCTTTTAACCTATTTAGAAAATTAGATAATTTGATCTGACTCAAATCCTTTCCTTCCCTAGTTCTTATCGAAATTTTTCCATCTTTCGTTTCCCTGTCTCCTATTATACCTAAATACGGGACTTTTTGTAAAGAGCCATCTCTGATTTTCGCTTGCAGTGTTTCTTGTCGGCTATCAATCTCAGCTTTTATTCCATTTGTAATGAGTTTCTCCAGCACTTTTTTCGCGTATTCTTGATGTCTATCCGCAATAGGCAGAATCATTACCTGAACTGGCGAAAGCCAAGTCGGAAAAGCTCCCTGATAGTGTTCGGTCAATATTCCAATAAATCTTTCAATGGATCCTAAGATAGCTCTATGAATAATAACTGGTCTTTTTGCTTTTCCATCTTTATCAATATACTCAAGCTTTAGGCGTTCTGGTATTTGAAAATCTAACTGAATAGTCGCAAGTTGCCAATCTCTTTCCTGGGAATCTTTAATATGGATGTCAATTTTTGGACCGTAAAAAGCTCCATCTTTTTCTTTTATTCCGTATTTGACTTTTGAATTTTTTAGAGCTTCTTCCAAATCCTTCTCTGCCTGTTTCCATAAATTTGGATCGCCCATTGCTTTGTCTGGCTTTGTTGAGAAATAAAATTCAGGTTTGAAATTCAGAGATTTATAAAAATCAACTACAAGTAGTAATAACTTGCTTATTTCATCTTGGATTTGGGAAGGTTGAATGAAGTGATGTGCATCATCAATAACGAACTGTCTGACTCTAAAAAGCCCGCCCAAGACTCCTGATAACTCGTTACGATGCAGAATCCCAAACTCTGAAAATCTTAGAGGCAAATCTTGATAACTTCTAGTTTTTACAGCATAAATCAAAGACGCCTCCGGACAATTCATGGGTTTTAGTGAGTAGGGCTCTTTTTCTACATTGAGATTGAACATGTTTTCAGAATAAAAATCCCAATGGCCTGATTTTTTGAAAAGATCACTTTTAACCATGACAGGAGTTGAAATTTCTTGATAGCCAACAAGAGCGAGTTTTTTTCTAATAAATCCTTGGAGTGTTCTATAGATAGTCCAACCTTTGGGGTGCCAAAAAACAGCTCCCGGGGCAATATCATGAAAAGAAAACAAATCCAACTCCTGCCCAATCTGCCGGTGATCCTTATTTTTTTGCTTATCCATAAACTTATTTTATCAGTTTGATAGAGGTTTGAAAAGGGTTACGCGGGTTGTTGGATCTGCTCGAGTTTTTGGATTCTTGTTTCATGGCCATCCAATTGCCTATTTATTTGGTTGAAGCCGATAGAGTTTTCCTGTCGCATTGTTTCAAGCGTTTTTGCGAGCTTATCGTTTGACGTCAAAACTTGGTCCCGATATTTTTGTGCATTGTCATCAATTCGTCTCTCCAGCCGTTCGAGCTTTATGTCAGTTTTAATATCCATAGCAGTTAATTTTTGATCAAATGCATTTTCAAATTTCTTAAGTTCCTTTTTAAGGAAGACTTTTGTTACTAGATCTGATTTTTTACTTTTTTGCTGCATAGGATATTTACTTTACACCGAGGGAAGAAAGCTTGTCAATGCCTCAAACTATAGCAATTGTTTCCGCTAGATATCGCTGTAGAACCAAAAGTCAGCAGGGGTTGGATACAGGAGGTTTTGTTGCATTTCGCTATATTTGACTTCAATGTAGCTTTGGATAATATCTTGTGAGAATACGCCTGAATTTACAAGAATTGTATCTTTTTTAAGGTTATCCAAAACAGAAAGCAGACTGTTTGGAGTTTGTGGAATTTTCTCGTTTTCCCAGATATTCTCATCATATGGTCCGAATTTAAGTTTTTGGGGATCTAAATTCTTCTTAATTCCTTCAAGACCAAACACCAATTGGGCTGGAAACGATAGATATGGATTGCAGACAGGATCTGGAGAACGAAACTCTATTCTTTTTGACTTTTCTTCTTTTTGGTAATAAACAGGTATTCGTACACAAGCGCTTCTATTTCTTTTTGAGAACCCGATTGCAGTTGGCGCTTCAAAATGAGGCACCAATCGCCGGTATGAATTGAGAGTTGGATTGGTAAATGCCAAAAGTGTTTTAATATTTGACAAAAGCCCAGCAAGGTAGGAGAGCCCAACTTTTGATAATTCTGCATATCCCCGTGGATCGTAAAAAAGATTTTTTTCGTTCTTAAAAAGACTTTGATGCGTGTGCATACCAGAGCCGTTGTCTCCATAAACTGGTTTGGGTAGAAAAGTAGAGGTCATACCATATTTTTTAGCAAGATTCCTAGCAACGTACTTATATTTCATTACTTTATCTGCCATACTGGTGAGAGAATCATAGTACATGTCTATTTCGACTTGTCCGCCGCTTGAGACTTCGTGGTGATGTACTTCAATTTGGACTCCAATACTCTCAAGAATAGTTACCATTTCAGAGCGAAATTCTTGAAGCTTGTCAAAAGGCGGAACAGGAAGGTAGCCTTCTTTGTTGCGAATAACATATCCGTCATCTTCGTCCCTGGCGCTACTGAATGGGAGCTCGTTGCTGCTTATTTCAATCGATGAAAAGTAAGGAGTTAGATTTACATCTAGTCTATCAAAGACAAAAAACTCAATTTCCGGTCCCCAATATGAAATATCTGCAACGCCATTTTTTTGGATATATTTTTCAGCCTCTTTTGCTACAAAGCGTGGATCTTTTTCAAAAGGCTTATCATTTAGTGGGTCGTATACGTCACAGATGCAAACAAGTGTTTTTGAGAAGAACGGATCCATAAATAACGTTGATATGTCGGGCTTAAGAAGCATATCTGATTCAAAGATGGTTGAGAATCCTCGGATGCTTGAACCGTCAAAGCCGTAACCTTTTTTGATATAACTTTCGGTAAATTCGTGTGCTGGAATGCTTTTGTGTTGCCAAACGCCTCGAAGGTCAGTGAATCTAAGGTCAACAAAGCTGATTTCATTTGTTTTTATTAAACGGAAAGCTTTTTTTATGCTAACCATAGTCAAAAACTAATGTTTGTATGGGGACAGACTAATATTACTAAGGAATTTGTTTGTAAAACGATTGGCTTTACATTATCAGTAAAAAGTTCATCTGTCAATACCCTCGTTTTTTGTCAACAAGGTTTGGCAGAGGTTTTTTGGCAAGATACGCTTTTAGATTAATGCAGAACAGATCTACTGCTCGATCCATATATTTTTCCGACCAGCCAGAATGATGAGGAGTTATAACTACATTTGCTATATTCCAAAGAGGACTTGCTTTTGGCAATGGCTCAACTTCTGTTACATCCAATCCCGCGCCTGCGATAATTTTTTTCTTAAGAGCAAGAATTAAGTCCTCCTCTTTGATTAAAGATCCGCGTCCAATATTTATTACAACTCCCGACTTTTTCATCTTTTTAAATTTATCCATGTCAAACAAGTGTTTTGTTTTTGGGGTTAAAGGAAGAGACATAACCACGAAATCTGCTTTTGGTAGAACGTTTTCGAGTTGTTTGATGCTATAAACTTTCGAAACAAAATCTGGTTTATTTTTTAAATTATGTTTGATCCCGATAGTATTTGCGCCAAAACAGCTCGCAAGTCGCGCAACCTCTTTCCCGATATGTCCAAGCCCCACAACAAGAACAGTTCTGCCGTGAAGTTCGGTTAAATCTTGATTTGCTTCCCAAGTTTTACTCTGTTGTTTTTCAAAAGTCTCATAAAATTTTCTTGTAAAAATCAGCATAAAGCCAATCACGTGCTCTGCGATCGGAATAGCATGAATGCCGGATGAATTGCTTACGATTGCCTTCGAGTTTATAACGTCATTGGTTAGTACTTTTTCAACTCCAGCGGAAAAAGAATGAATCCACTTGAGATTTTTCGCTCCTTTAATAGATGGAATAACCCCTGGTATACTAACAATAATATCTGCATCGGCAAGATTTTTTTCGATTTCTTGTCGGTCAAGAGAAGATATTGCAGAAAGTTTGATATATTTACTTACTGCTTTTATCTTCTCTAAATGTCTATCTCTAATTTGGAGAGGAATTGCTCCTTGTGTTTTAATCAAAAGTATTTTCATTAGATAATTCAGATTATAGAGGATTTTGGTTGCGTTCTCAAGGAGAAAAATTTAGGTGAGCTGTAGTACTCTTTTCTGAACCGTATCATAGTGATATGGTTGTTTGGTTACTCCTTGAACAACGTATGGTATGTTGTGTCTTCGCAATAGGATTTCCATAGCCAACGCTGCAAGAATAGGATTAATATTTCCTGGATGGTCATGTGCATGAAGAAATAGACTTGAAGCTGGCGATCCTGACTCCTGGATTCTCAATTGCCTAGAGATCATTTCAAGCTCATTTTTCTGTAGGGAAATATCAGGAACCTCTTTTGATTCAAGAACTCGTGTAAAAGAATTCGGCATTTTAATCCAAAGAAGCATTTTTCTCGTGTCGACTTCAAGCATTTTGAATGCATTACTTTTTCTCAAAAAGCGAATATCTCCTACAATCTGACCTTTTCTTAAAAACCCAAGCTCTTGACCGATTTTTTCATGGGATTCTTTGGATA
>JBBTXK010000028.1:0-1649 GCA_038062315.1 Patescibacteria group bacterium | reverse complement strand
ATAGTTGTTTATGAATAAAAAAATCTGGAAAACTCTATCTTCGCAAATAGGATTTTCTCGACTATAAAACTCCTTAGGAAAAACAGTACCTTCGATCCAAACGCTAAACTGTTTTCAGAGTAAAACTAAATCTAGAACCTTTTCCTTCTCCTTCAGACTCAGCCCAAATCTTTCCTCCATGAAGCTCAACTAAAGATTTTGAAATATAAAGTCCCAAACCTGTACCCTGAGAGTTTTGCTTTATAAGATAGTCCTTCCCTATCATCCCAAATTTCTGGAAAAGTTTTGGCAAATCTTCTTTTCCTATTCCTTTCCCGTTATCCGCAACTGAGATTATTACTGTCTTATCGCTTGGATTGTTAGTTAGTGAAATTTTTATGCTTTGTCCTTCCTCCGTGAATTTTAACGAATTTCCCACTAAATTTATAAGTATCTGCTCTATTCTTTCTGGATCAGCTTGGACATTAGGAAGTCCTTCAGCTGGCTTCACAAATTCCAAATTGATTTTTTGCTCCTGCGCTTTTGGCAGCATCTCAAGATAAATCGTATTGATCAGTTCGGTAATGTCAACTGATTTCATCGCAAGAGTAAGTCTTCCGGATTCAATCCTTGAGACATTTAGCATATCATTAACCAAGTTTATCAGTCTTTGTGTTGATGTATAGGCGCGATCTATGTAGATTTTTTGTTTTTCTGAAAGAGTTGTGCCTTCTTTTTCCAAAATCATCCAAAGATAGGATTTAATAATAGTCATAGGCGTTCTTAGCTCATGGGAGGCCAAAGACACGAATTCATCTTTTAAACGATCTATTCCTTTAAGTCTCTCATTTGCGGCCTGAATCGCTAAATACAAAAGGGCATTGTCAATCGCAATGCCAATTACTCCTGCCAATCGATCAATAAGATCATTTTTAAAATCCGACAGGCCTTCTTTCTCATTTATAGATACAACCATTGCCCCAATAATTTCTCCTCTTACGATAAGTGGATATATAAAGGATGCTGTAATCCCAATCAATTCCTGGGCAATCTTTGATTGTTCTTCTGTAAAATGAGGAGTCAATATGTCATTCAATCCATGAGTCAATTGCATACGCTGTGATCCTATAGCTCTAACAATTAAGTTGTTGTCATCAATAAGAGGAATTTTTACGCCAAAAAGCGCCTGATTAAGCTTGATCTCCGTCTGCATTATAGGATCTGTCTGGGAAACAGCAAGCTTAATTAATCCGTTATCTTTCTTGTCCAGAAGCAAAATAGCAACTAATTTAAACCCTAATTCATCTGCAATCGTATTTGCTACCTGCTGGGCAATTTGCTGAATATCTGTAACTTTGCTAAGTATTATCTCGTCTATTTTCCGAAGGAGTGATAGAGCTTTATTTTTCTCCGCAAGCTCTTTATTTTTCTTATATATCTCTTCATTGATATGAGCAAGTTCTTTGGAATTGGTATTTTGAGATGTAGGATCCATACGATGATTATATCATGACTCTCCTACTGGAGTTGAGAGGGAATTTGACCTCTTGTGCTTAACATAATGTTGGGTAGCCAGAGCAAGACACTCTGGTTTTTTTAAGCCTCACTAACAATTTCTTGTTCCTTAAATTTCTTCAAAAGTTATTTGCTTTCTTTTTCCATCTAGAAAA
>JBBTXK010000027.1:0-5588 GCA_038062315.1 Patescibacteria group bacterium | reverse complement strand
GAGATTTTATAATAGATCCGGCAGATAGCGTTTTGCTTTCACTCAGGCTGTTAAACACTGTAACTTCCCCTTTTGCTTTAGTGCCCACATCTTTCTTGCCTGTTGGTTGGGTTGAGATCTCACCATCCTCAGAGATAGTTACAAACTCCCCCTTTAGAATATTTTTGTTTGGTTCTGACCGAGACGATATTGAAAAAGTTACTTGCTTCCTATGCTCTGCAATTTTGGGCTCGACCGTTATCGTAATTGTTGCATGAATAAATAGAAAATATGATAGTGCAGCAATCAAAAATAAAGCGACCGGAGCCAAAATAGTCATTCTTATTCTTATTTTAATTTTTCTAATTGCTTTTATGATTTCTATGAAGAAAGACCTTGTTTTTAATAGAATTTTGTCTTTTTGCGGCCTTGCTTCATTTCCCAACTTCTCTTGTGTCGCAGGAACTTCAAGGAGCACGTCCTGCCCCATTTTGCTTTGAGAACGTTCTAGTTGTTTTTTTTCTTGTGTTTTAGCGACATCTTTATCTCTGACAAAACCAAAACTCTCATCAGATGTGCTTTCACGAGGCTCTTGAGCTTCTTCCCGAGTTTCTTGACCTTCATTTTCTGCCGTTTCTCTTTCTTCTTTTGGTTGTTCTTCGTAAGAAATATCTTTTTCCAATACTTCAAATCCCATCTGTGTTGCTGCCCCAAAAAGTACAGCTCTTGCGTCAGATCCTTCCGGAAGATCTGAAATCTGAGGAAGATGAAGGAATGGCAAACTTTTACTAAAGCTATGTCCTATAAATTCTTGACTTAAATCATCTTTTCCATTGAATGTTATGATTCTAGAAGGTAAGATCTCCGAGGCGCGAAAATGTTTTAGCAGAGTATCGACAGTAAAAGGGACCGAATCGTGAATCTCTGAGCTTTTTGTTTCTATAATTTTCCCTCCCTTAATTAGGGTAACAGTTACGGATTTTTTGTTAACTTCTGTAAGTATAGCGGAGAGAGGTGCGCCTTCTTCTTTTTGAAGAAAGTGCGCTATCGCTTGGGATATTACCAAAAAACCTATTGGCGTAAGCTCCAACTCTTCACACGCTCTTTTGAGTTTTATAAGATACTCTTTTTTTATTTGATTGTTATGTGCCCACTCTTCTTTAATCCCAAAGACTGTTTTTTGCGTTTGGATATTCTCCGGCAAGGCGGATTCTGCGCCAGATATGGCTGTGTCTAGTACTTTTAGAAATTCATCTAAGCTAGCATCTTCAATTGATTCTGAAAAATAAACTTGCTGTTTCCCAATGACTTTAACTTTGTCCTCAATTTCTTCAAAGATTACGGCATTTACCTTATCCTGTCTTAGTACTAAAACCAAAAAATATGAGATTACAGGTTGTTTCCTAAAGCGTGGCAGAAATGATAGCTTCATAATACGATGATTGTTTTATTGTTACTTTGTTTTCCAACAATAGCATATAGCCTTTTTTGACTCCGTCCCAGATTTTCTTGCTTTATTATCTTAAATCTTTTAAGCCTGGATGTAAAATCTACATGCGGTCCTCCACAAAATTCGATTGAGTACGGTTTGTCTGCACTCAATCGTCCTGATCCGGCTTCGCCGGACGAAGGACCTATAAAATACACTTTTACATTGTCTTGATATTTTTCGTCAAACAATCCGATCGCTCCTAGTTCTTTGGCTTTTTTTAACGGCAACATCTCGAAATGGACGGGCAGGTCCTCTTTTATTTTTTTATTTACAATATCTTCAACTTTTTTTATTTCATCATGACCTAAGTTTCTTTCAAAGCTAAAGTCAAATCTTACGCGTTCACTTGTGATATTTGATCCGCTTTGGAATACATGATTTCCCAATACATCTCTTAATGCTTGATGTAGAAGATGGGTTGCTGTATGTCCCATAATGGTTTTTTCTTGACGGTCGGCAAGTCCACCTTTAAATTTTTTAGCAGCGCCTTTTCGAGAAATTATTTGGTGCTGTTTGATTTTCTCAACAAATGCTTGCTCATCAAACAGTAATCCTAAATTTTTTATTTGGGTAGGAGACAGACCGTGGGAGGAATACAAGAAAAAAGCATCCTCTGCTGATATTTCAACTTCACCTTTTAATTCAGCGCCAACTTTTTGGTATTTTTTAAATATATACTCTTTTGCCCTCTTAAGAGTAGCCTCATATGTATCTTTTTCTTGAAGAATTGTGTTTTTAATTTTCTCAAAGTTTGATAGTAAATCTGGATCTGTTTTTCCATATTGCTCAACAATTGATTCAATAACAGGCGGTAAATCAGAGCCTCCTAAACTGTAAAAATTATCAAGACCTCTTCTTATGAGTCTTCGCAGAATATATCCTTGTTCTTTGTTAGATGGGGAAACTCCAGAGTTAATTATAAACACAGATGCAACCAGATGGTCAGTAATAATCCGGATGTTTTTTGAATATTCTTTGTAGCTTTTATTAGCTAACAGTTCGATAGTTCGAACTATCGAACTGAAGAGACTAGTTTGAAAAACATCAGGTTTGTTCTCAACTGCAGCCAAAAGCCTTTCAACTCCTGCTCCATGATCAACGTTTTGCTTCGGAAGTTTTTTAAAGTTTCCATCTTTATCCTTTTGATATTCCATAAAAACACTGTTAACAATTTCTAGGAAGCGTCCGCAGTTGCAATTGGGGTGGCATTTTTCTCCATATTTTTTGTCATGAGGAGTGTCAAATAAATAAAATATTTCACTATCGGGTCCACCAGGTTCACCAGCGGGCATATTATCCGGCTCTCCTGATCTTGACCACCAGTTTTTCGTACCGTAAAAAAATATTCTCTCTTTTGGGTTTAAGCCTTCTTTTGTAAAGATATCAGTCCACAATTTTTCCGACTCTGTGTCTTTAGGAATATTTTTATAACCCTGCCTGCCGGCCGGCAGGCCTTTAAAAACCGTTACATAAAGTTTATCTGCTG
The DNA here is from genome assembly GCA_038062315.1 of Patescibacteria group bacterium. Lineage (GTDB taxonomy): Bacteria > Patescibacteriota > Microgenomatia > Levybacterales > UBA12049 > JACOXT01. The sequence goes on along the minus strand of JBBTXK010000027.1, from coordinate 2,631 downwards.
GAATTCCTAACTCTTTTGTTACAAATTCGAAAATCCAGGGAATTTGTTCTTTTTTAAAATAATCTCCCAAAGACCAATTGCCAAGCATTCTGAAAAAGGTTGTATGCCTGTTATCGCCAACCTCATCAATATCTTGTGCTCTGAAAGAATTTTGAACATTAACTAATCTTTTCCCAGATGGATGGGATTCACCCAAAAGATAAGGAACCAACGGCTGCATACCTGATGAGGTAAAAAGAGTAGTCGGATCATTCTCCGGCACCAAAGAAGCATTCGGAATCCTCTTATGTCCACGCTTTTCAAAAAAAGAAATATACCTTTGAATAATTTCGCTCGCCGTCATTACCATTATTATATCATGGCTCAGAAAACTCTCAACTAAATTTTACTCTAGGTTATTGACTTTTTTTTTGAATCTGTTTTAATTGAATTAATGAATAAAAGTAGATCCTATACAAAACTTGCTTCGACCGCTCCATATGCATGGGCTGTATACGGAGCTCTTTTGATAGTTTTTTATTCGCTTACCAGCTTATTCGATTTGTTTATAGTCGTTGCAGTATTTTTCTGGATATTATTTTTTGCACAGTTAATTGTTAATTTGGTACGACTTGTTAAAGGAACATCAAAATTAAATGGTAAACAAATTATTATTAACATTGGATTAATTATAGTATTATTAGTTCTTCTTAGTACTTTAGGAAATTTATTTCCTAAGTAAAATCAATCTTAAAGTCTTATCTGCTAAGCCTGATATGGGATCGGCCTGATATGACGAAGTGATCGTGTGAATACTTGATAAGCTAAATTCCGCTGGAATCTGGTACCATATCTCTATGAGAGTTAGTTTCTCTGTTCGTCAACTCGATAAATTGGCAGATTTGTCAATTGGACTTGGGCACTTATTTTTCGGATCAACGGTTATACCTTTTTTATTTCCTGTTATTGACAGACCACCTTTTACAGTGCTAGCATTAGGATTAGGATTTGCCTTTGAATTTTGGACATTTGCTATCTGGATCTTGGAAGGAGGAAGAAAATGACATTTGATCAAACCACAATCGGCTATCTGCTTTTTTACCTAACAGGTGGGCTATTGCTTACTTCTTTTATTTTGCTCTACATTGCTTCTAAAAGAAAGTAGAATAGTTCACTTTGGCCTCTCGTTTTCCGATGCGATCGTACAATTTTCCGACAAGCTAAATTCTGCTCTTGAGCTAAATCGACTTAGATATTTTGAGACCTGCCTCGCCGCAGCGGGCATTTAAACTAATTCATCTAGAGTATGCTACTATGTAGCGACAGACTTTAAGCATTAAGTGGGATGCGGGAGTATAGGTGTTTGATCTTGTGATAAAATAATTGGGCGACTATTGTAAGGAGATGGACAGTAAAACATTAGATTCATTAGGTGCTTTGGCTTTAGATTTAAAAAGAGTTGCGCTTGGGTTTCAGAGAGGATCTAATGCTATGGCAGAGCGGTTTGCAAAAGAAGCAAAAGCAAGGAAAGAAGAGTTGCAGAATGTAAACCTTAGCCCATACCTTCGAAATCTTCTTTCAAGGATGGATGATGTTCTAAAACAAAAAGATCATAAGAAACTAGCAGAAGATGCGCTAATGTATAGCACTCTTTTCCAAAACGCAAGCCTAAAGAAATAGTTTGACAGTTTAGCTCGACACCTGAAAGGTGTAGTCTCAGAATGTCAATTATATGATCTGTCAGAAATAGCTGTTAAGCTTTTTTTCTGTGAAATTGGTATGATCAAGATAGGCATCTTTGGCCGTATGAAAAAAATTCATCTATTGCTTACTGGTCTATCTGTTACGATTCTTCTTTTATCCCTTAATCGGTTCACTTCTTTTACTCTTTCTTATCTTCAACCATATGATTTTTTGCGCTGGCTTGATTTTAATGCCATGATTCCTATCCCACTTTTAAGCATTCTCCTTTACTATTTTTTGCTGCGAGAAGTAACATACGAGTCTTCTTTTAAGAAAACCAAACTCTATATTTTTCTTTTTACCCTTTTTACAGTCGGCGTATATTTATTTGGAGCAAGCAGTGGTAATCACGAAGTTACTAATTATCTCAATACGAGGTTTTGCGAGAGGGGTACAATAGATTCGCCACTGTGCAATATTATTGCTTACAATGATGACGAGTTTAGCCATCTGATTTATTATCTTGGGTTTGTTTTTATGAATGTTGTTTTACTTTTGATGGAGTATAATATGCCCCGCAAAAAGGGAATGGTAAAAAAAGATTACATTTTTGTATCATTGAACGCTCTCTTTATCGGACTTGGAATTTTTGCAAATCTTGCATTTGAGGAAATAGGAATTGATCTTTATGTCTTTGGATTTCTGATGGTACTTTCTTTGTATCTTTTGTATTCCAAGAAAGTAGTTTCAAAATTTCCTATAACATACTATTTTGCAGTGTCATATACTATTGGAGTTGTCGGTACGAGTATATTTAAATTGATTTCCAATTTACAGGTTTGACAAATTATCCCGATCGGCATATTTTGTCAACAAGCTTCGTCAGTAGGATTCCGATATGGGATCGGTGTAGATATAATGGAATAGATTTCCTCGAAGCTTGCTTCGGGGAGTTCTTTCATAGTAATA
>JBBTXK010000026.1:0-10629 GCA_038062315.1 Patescibacteria group bacterium | reverse complement strand
AGCCGCCCGGGAATCGAACCCGGAACCTATTCCTTAAGAGGGAATTGCTCTACCAGTTGAGCTAGCGGCCCTTATTAAATCCCATCTAAGTATACTATATGATTCAATTGTAGGCAAGAAATTATAGATTGTTATATAATTAATCCAGAATGAAAAATATTTTAAAAATTATAAGAACATCAAAACCATTGCATCATCTTGTCGGAATCCTTTCAATTCTTATTCTCTTTTCTTCCCTACTAAATCTTACCGCGCCAGTACTTTCCAAATTTATAGTCGATGAGATCATTGATAAAATTCAGAATAAAGGCGGAGACATACAAAGATTAATAATTCTAATTGTCGCGGCCTTTGGGGCGAGTTTCTTGGGACTTATCATTACAACTATAAGCGATAGATTAGGAGATCATTTTGCGGGAAGAATTAGAAAATTTCTGACCGAAAAGTTTTACGACAAAGTTTTGCGGCTGCCTCAATCCTATTTTGATTCCGAGATTTCAGGAAAAATTGTTAACCAGCTTGCTCGAGGCATTACGACAATTAATGGTTTCCTAAATACCGCAACGAATTTTATTCTGCCGACGTTTTTACAAAGTATTTTTACAGTTGTGATACTTAGTCTTTACAACATACCAATTGCCGCATTTACCTTTATCTTATTCCCAATCTATCTTATTTTAAGTTATTACTCGACAGTCAAATGGGGGGAAGAGGAGGTAAAGAAAAATAAAATAGAAGATTACTCAAGAGGCAGAATTGAGGAAGTTATTTCCAACATGAGTTTGGTTAAAAGTTTCAATAGCGAAGAAAATGAATATAGTGAAGTTTCAACAAGTTTGGAAAAAATTAATCAGATTTACAGGAGACAAAGTAATACATATCATGTATTTAATTTTTTTAGAGGACTTTCTCTAAATGTAATTCTTTTTGCCATTAATATTTTGGTATTTTATAACGCGTTTACAGGCTCGATATCAATTGGAGAAATGGTATTAATTTTGCAGCTCGTAAATCAGGCGAGAATTCCGCTTTTTGCGATGTCTTTTATTCTAACTCAAGTAAAAATGGCTGAAGCAGGGTCAAAAGAATATTTTGAAATTCTAGCGCTTGTGTCGAAAGAAGACTATACCAAAAGAATAGACGCTAAAAAAATTACTCACCCATCGATTACATTTGAAGACGTTTCCTTCAGATATGAAAAATCAGATGTTGTGTTGAAGAATGTATCTTTCAAAATCAATGAAAATGAGAAAGTCGCATTGGTTGGCCATTCTGGTGCTGGAAAAACAACAGTCGTTAATTTAATTCTCAAATTTTACAATCCAACAGATGGTAAGATTTTTCTTAAAGACAAGGATTATAAAGATTTGGACCACAAATTCGTACGAAACAACATAGCTCTAGTTTTTCAGGAAAATGAATTATTCTCATCAACCATAAGAGAAAACGTTTCGTATGGTAATTCTTCCTCTGAGAAAGAAATTATTGAGGCCTTGCGGCTCGCGAACGCATGGGACTTTGTTCGCAATCTAAAGCAGGGCTTAGATAGTGAGATTGGAGAACGAGGCGTTCGGCTTTCCGGAGGACAGAAGCAAAGAATTCAGATAGCACGGGCAATACTCAAAAATTCACCAACTCTTATTCTTGATGAAGCGACCTCGTCACTGGACGCAAGATCAGAAAAAGAGGTGCAAGATGCTCTCTCCAATTTGATGAGAAATAAATTAGTAATAATCATTGCCCATAGATTTTCAACCATTCAGAATGTGGACAAGATAATTGTTATAGATAAAGGACAAATTGTAGATATGGGTAGTCCCCAAGAACTCTCAGCCCGTCCTGGGGTATACTTAGATCTTCTGCGCTATCAAATCGAGGGCAATAAGAAGCTTCTTGAGAGATTTGACATATATTAAGATTTTATTTTTTTAGCGCTTCTAGGAAGAGAAAAAGGGGAATTTCCCGGCGAGCAGTATCTTCAGCATTACTCCTTGGCCCTGATTCACTAACCTTGTTGGCATTCCATTCTTCCAAACGCGAAACGCAAAAGTTGTATTTATTAAACTTTTTAAAATAAAACTGTAGTGGTCTATGAAAAGATATGGTTTTTTCTTTGGGATTGTTTCCGGGATGCATTTGTATTGTTTCTTTAGATTCTCTTAAATAGCCGTCTATTCGTCTGTATTGGATTTTGTGTGTCTCATCCCATCCCCAGGAGCTTTGTTTGGGGATTCTAAAAGCCGGGTGGTTTAATACAATAAACAATTTTCCGTTTGGTTTTAGAACCCGGCTGCATTCTTTGATTACGCCGTCAACATTTCCAATATTTTGAAGAGAAAGGATAATTGCGATTTTGTCAATTGAGTTGTTTTTTAAAAATGATAAATTGTCTGCTTGTGAAACATGGTACTCTATTTCTTGAGAAATTCGATTGTTAAATTGCTTCATTGCTCCATTATTAGGATGTTGTTTGGCAAGGTCAATTAATTCCTGAGAAATGTCAACGCCTATAACTTTAGCGCCTGCTTTTGCCTGCCCGCCATCGCTTTGCGAAGGCAATTGCAGGCGGGCGAATTCGCGAGAGAAAAAGCCTTGTCCGCAGGCAAGATCAAGAATAATCTCCCCTCTTTTTATCTGAAGAAGTCTTAATAGGTTCGGGATAATAAGAGTTTTTTGATATGTCCCCGCATCTTTTTCCAAAAGATTGTCGTACCAGTTAGCCACTTTTCCCCAGGAAGTCGATTTACTCATTTAGGTTTATTCATTTGGAGCCGTGCCGTAAATTATGATTTTTGTCCCAGGATTATCTTTATCCGCATATGTTGTGTTTTTTATACTCGGCGGATCAGCCCAGTAATAAAGTTTTTCAGCTGCAACAGGCGCCATATTAATACACCCATGGCTCATTGGGTGTCCGAAGTTGTTGTGCCAATATGCTCCGTGAATTCCATACCCGCGAGTTTTGGGAATCTCCTTATTGTAAAAATACATGGTATATGGGACATTAGGAAGATTATAATATGTTCCCAAATCCTTATTTCCACCAGTCATTCTCGTGTATCTTAGTTTTATCCAGATATTAAATGTGCCTGTAGGTGTTTGGCCCCATTTTCCAGTTGAAACCGGAAAATCGTAAACCAGATTATTACCCTCGTAAGCATATAGGTGCTGATTTGTTAAATTCACTTCGATTCTTTTTTCCTCGCGTGACACTCCCAAGATATTGGACTCTAAAGGAGTAGTTGCAAGCCCACTAGGAACAACAATATCTGAGCCTTCAAATTTAGCTGTCAGATTGTTACTTTCATAGTTGCCGGTTAGGTCTCTAATACAGCTTATTTGATTTGCGCAAAAGCGATTTGTATTTACTGTCCAGATCACAAATATTATAATTGCCAAAATTAAGAATAATTTAAAAATTTGCCTCACAGGTATAATCATATTAGTCATTTTGGCGAAAAGCAAGCAACATAAAACTAGAGGATTTAAAGAGAAGAAGCGGCTTGATCAAGCGCCTTGATATCTGCTTCTGGGTCCTCGATAGTAAGATCCTCTTCCGTTGGTTGTGGGGTAGGAGTTACAGTAGGAATTGGAGAAGGTAAGGGAGTTACTGTCGGTGCAGTATTTTGGGAATTGTTATTGATGGTATTGGTGAAAAGCAAATACGCGGCTAGTCCAACGACCACTATGAGTAGAGCTACCAAAAGAATAACTGTTTTGTTAGCTCCTTTCATCCCTGGATTTTGGTATTGCATTCCCATACCCTGCTGAGCTACTGGCTCAACCGGGTTTTGCGGCTGAGGGATAGTTTGCTGTTGGTTATTGATTGACTGACTGTTAGTTGGATCCATAAATTATTTATAAACTAGCTGATTCACTCGCTTCTTTTTTCATCATAACTTTGTCTTTGCGTAGGGCCTGTACTGTCTTCTTGGCATCTACCACCGCTTTGTGAACTTGCATTAAATCTTTTCTAAATTGACTTATGACAGTACCCACATTTTTCCTTAAATTTGTCTCGGTGGTTATTTCTATAGTATAAACTTTACTTGCCTGGCTTGCGACGATAGCAGTGGCCAGATCTATCTTAGCTTGAGCTGCTTTAATATCAGATAAAGTTTTTGGATCTTTTGCGTCTGGACTTACTTTATCAAGCATTTTTTGCAATTTTGTTAATACTTCATTAAATCTTTTGGTATGTTTTGCATTAGCGGCTACAATATCAATATCCAATTTTTGAGTTAGTGACTTTTTTCTTACGTCTTTGATGATTTGGAGGCGTTCTTTAAATCTATCTCTCTCTTCCTGAATTTGTTCTTTGGCCCGGTCTTTAATTTGCGAGATCGCATTTTTTCTTTCCTTCTTAAGATCAGTCATTTGCTCTTTGAGGCTTGAGGTGCTAGTTGCAGTCTCCCCAGATTCTGCAGTAGCTGTTACAGGAACAATTAAAACTGCTAAAAACAAAACACTAAAAACGATCAATTTTTCCCTCATAATTTTATACTAGTAATAATTAAAATCTTTGTCAAGTGGTAAAATGATAGATGCGGCGGCAATTGAAATGGATGAGATTTCATTATTTTGATCTAAACTTTTTCTTCCAATAAATTTTGCTCCCCGCTATTACTCTCTTGATCTTGAAATTCTAATCCTTTTATTTGGGGAAGAGATTGACCCACTATTCCCTTTAAATCTCCATGCATGCCATAGGTGTTGTCAATAACCTGCCTAATGTTTTTCTCATCCCTTGCCCATTTGTTGGAAAAATAGCGCTTTTCTTTTTCGATCTCTCTTTGCATGTTTGTGAATGCGTCAACAATCGCCTCGACTCTTAGTCTGAACTCTGTGCCTGAAAGATATGAAAAAAGAAGATCTGATTTATCTTTTTTGCTAACAATTACGCGTTTGGCCATGGCGATTTGTATAAGGTTAACCCTTAGCGCGCATGCAAGTGCAACTGCGAAATTACGCTTGGTTACCCATATATTTTTATAAAATCTTGCCGAGTCTATCTCTTCTGGAACCACTTCGGAAATTAAAACAGCATAATCTGCCACCAATCTTCTTTGGTCCCCTTTTAATTTATCGATCCATAACTCACTCCATGTTTTTGTGTTTTTCATTTCCCATAATATTTTTCCGCAATTGTTTCCGTTGCGATCACATATCTCTTGAACAATATCTCCCCCTTTTATACCTTTTGCCACCTCGCTAATCTGATCGTTTGGAAATTCGCGTTTTAGTATCTTTTCAAATTCTAGTTCAAAAGCCTCGCCTTGGGTTTGTTGCGATCCCTGCTGGAGTTTTCGTCTCATTTCTTCATTAGCGACAAGAGCATCTTGTAGTTGTTTTTCCTTTTCGAGGAGTTTTGAGTGCTGTTGTTCTTCTGCTTTCTTTTGGGCATCAAGTCTGATCTTTTCTTCTTGAAGGGAAAGCCTTTTCTGCATTTCAAACTCTCTATCCTCATCTCTACGTTTTAATATCCGGATTTGTTCAGAGATTTTTAATAATTCTTCATTCCTAAGCCTATTTTGTTCTTTAGTCTCTTCAAGTTCATTTTGAGTGTCTTTAAGTTTTAGTTCTGACTCTTCTTTAATCCTTTTTTCTGCCTTTTGAGCTATTTCAATCTTAAGTTTTTCCAGTTCTTCTTTATGCTTTATTTCAGCTTTCTCAAGAATAGAATCTTGTATCTGGTGTTTAATAGCTTGAGATATTTCAACCTCTTTACCGCAACTTGGGCAAATTATTTTATTCATACGAGTATTTATAATACTCTTAGCTAGTGCCTGTCGCAAGAGGTAATAAGAGGCACTTTTAATGCTTGGAGTTTCTGCGAGCATGGGTGAAGAGAAGCAATGCAACTACCAACGCTACCAAAAGCATAAATGTTATCCAACTATTAAATATATCGATAAAACTCATTGTTCCACCTCCTTAAACTCAATTACTTTGAGTGAAAGAAATGTAAACACTATTCCAGCCATAACAGCTCGTAATGAATCATAGACTGCTAGCGATGCTAAAAACAATCCCTTGGCAAGATCCATAAATAAATTTGAGAGCTTTTCCAATTGGTCACCAGAGAGCTTCATTAAGTTTTACCTTATCAGATTAAGTGAGTTGTTGTCAAATTGTTGCGTTTTAACTGACACCTTTCAGGTGATCTGAGGTGACACGTATTTTTCTTGCAATAAATTTGGTTTTTTGTTAGCATGAAAGTGCCCTATGAAATCAATACTAAGAAATATGGTTTTTTATTCATTTGCCTTGTTTCTTATTTCTCAAGTTCTAGCAGGGGTAAAGGTGTCAGGGGGGGCCTGGACTTATATCTTGGGAGGAATAATTCTGTCTCTCCTTTTTTTGTTTGTAAAACCAATCTTAAACGTTGTAACCCTCCCTTTGAATATAATTACGCTTGGGGCTTTTTCTTTCTTGATAAACGTGATTATTCTTTATTTACTAACGATTTTTGTCACAAGTATTACTATTGGCGCATTTACATTTAACGGTTTTTCGTTTGCGGGTTTTGTTGTTCCAAAAATTTCTCTAAATAACTTTTTCGCATTCATTGTTGCTTCGATTTTGTTATCACTTATTATTGGAGGATTAAAATGGATGACAGAAAGATAGTGTGCCTGGGAGGTGGAATTGGGACTGTGAATTTGATTAACGGGTTAAAATATTATTTTCGAAATATTACCGTTGTGGTTTCGATGGCCGATGACGGCGGATCATCAGGAAGGCTAAGAAGATTATACAATGTTCCTCCGCCTGGAGACCTTGTTTCTTGCATGGCGGCATTTGTTTCAAATGGAAATCCTGTTTTATCGAAAATGTTAAAGTATAGGTTTTCTGGTGATCGATACGGGAAAGATTCTGATCTTTCTGGGCAAAAGCTTGGAAATCTAATTATGATAGCGCTTCGTGACATCACCGGAAGTTTTGATAAAGCAATTAATCTCTTCCAGAAAACATTTGGCATTGAGGGTGTTTTTTTGCCCGCAACTTCACAAAGTGTTAACATTTCTGCTGAAACCACTGAAGGAAAAAAAATATATGGAGAAACCAAGATTGACCTTGGGAAATATAGAGGCAAACGCGTATTAGAAAAAGTATATCTAGAACCAAGTGACGCAGCGGCCTCTCCTAAAGTTTTGAAAAGCATAAAAGAGGCAGACTTAATAATCGCAGGCCCAGGGGATCTTTATACAACTATTCTTCCAGTTTTGATAGTGCCGCTTGTTAAGCAGTTCCTGGAACAAAGTAAAGCTGCAAAGATGTTTGTTGTTAATGTTACCAATAAACCGTTTGAGACAAAAGGATATGGAGTAAAAGATTATATCCAAGCCGTCAGAAGACATCTGGGAGTATTTCCCTTTGAAAAAGTTATCGTAAATAATAATCTTAGACCTACGATTCCCACCCCATTCAATTATAAATACGTAGATTTTGATTCGGTTGACTTCAATAAGATACAGATAATAAAAGCGGATTTAATAGATGAAAGTTTTCCTCTATATCATGATTCCGAAAAACTTGCAAAGACAATAATAGAAAATATATAATGAGCATGTCATCCTGAATTTATTTCAGGATCTCATGCCCGCAGGCAGATTTTTTACAACAGAACGAGATGCTGAATCAGGCAGAGCCTGATCAGCATGACGCTTTAGATATGTTTCTTAATATAGGTGCGATTATTGTAGCAGCACTTCTTATAGTTGTGATACTGCTTCAGATGCAAGGTCAAGGTTTGTCGTCTTCGTTTGGAGGCGGCGGAGAATTTTATCGAAGCAAACAAAGCCTTGATAGGCTCTTGATTTTTGCAACAGTAATACTAACAACCCTTTTTGGGGTTTTGTCGGTAATTCTTCTTATTCCCCGCTAGTTTTTATTATATTATGATATTCTTAAGAAAAAGGCTCCTGTTCTGGCTGATTAAAGCTTATTTAAAAAGATGGGGAAAAACTATTGTATATTTTTTCGTGATTGGGCTTGTGGTTTTTTTTGCGCTTAAATTTGCTCTTGGAAGCTTTGTGGCACACTTTCCATTTGTTGAAAAAGAAACAATCGGCATGGTCGGACCTTATACCATAGACAATTTGCCAGAAGTTATTGTGCAGAAAATATCACGCGGCTTGACAAAAATCCATAAAGATGGAACTTTCTCTCCTGACATAGCAGAGAAATGGAAGATAGCACAAAGTGGCAAAGCATACGCATTATATTTACGCAAAGACATACGCTTTTCTGACGGAACTGAGTTATCCTCAGAAGATATTAACTATGATTTTTCTGAGGTATCGGTTATAAGACCGAATAAAAGCACAATAGTTTTCAATCTAAAAGATGTATATTCTCCTTTTCTTGCGACACTCTCTAGTCCTATTTTTAAGAAAGGAATTGTGGGCTTGGGGGATTATAAGGTTAAAAGAATAAAGCTTAACGGTAATTTTGTAGAGTTTATTGAGCTATACTCAGAAAAGTTTCATAAAGCACTTATTTATGAACTTTTTTATCCCACTTTTTCTTCTCTGAAAACCGCATTTGTTTTGGGAGAGGTATCAACTATAGTCGGACTTCCCGATATAGACTATAAAAATACAACTTTTAAATCATTTAAGAACACAAATATTGTAAAAAAAACAAATTACGACAGATTGGTGACGTTATTTTATAATACCAAGGATAAAATATTGTCTTCGAAAGCTCTTAGGGAAGGATTATGGTATAGCATGCCGGACAATTTTTCCCAAGGAGAAAGAAATCCTAGTCCTTTGCCTTATTTCTCCTACTCCTATGAGGAAGGAGTCAGCTTTTATAAGCAGGATCTTAAGCACGCTAATATCTTGATAGACAAATCTAATTCTGCATCTGAGGTGGCAAAAATTTCTTTAACTATAGATGCTTTGACAAAATATGAGGCATCAGCAAAACAAATCGCGGAGATTTGGAAGAAATTGAATATTGATGTAAAGATAAAAGTTACTGATAAAGTGCCAAGTGTCTTTCAAATTTTTTTGGGAGAATTCAATGTTCCTTCGGATCCGGATCAATACGCGCTTTGGCATTCAGACCAGATAAATAACATTACTCACTACAGTAATTTGAGGATAGACAAGATACTTGAGGATGGCAGAAAAGAACTGGATATTGAAAAACGAAAAATTATTTACGCTGACTTTCAAAAATACATGGTTGTCGATCCTCCAGCTTCATTCCTCTTTTTTCCGTACACATATGAAGTCACGAGGAAATAGTTCACGGCGACACCCTTCAGGTGAATTAGAGTGACACCTTAGCCATTGCCTTCAAGAAGCGCTCTTTCCATATTTTTTATTGTTCTTCCATAATCTTCTTGGTCTAGAACAAATTGCTCGTAATCAGAAAATGAATTAAAATTATCAAGTATAACTTCTTTTCTGCAGAAACCTTCCCTAAGACCCAAAAATTCTGGATAAGAAGAGTATGCATAAGTTCTAAGGTCTCTAGTTAGATAATCTATTAATGGATTTAAATGGATATAGCGGGACACATGTAGAAGTTGTTCATCATCTTCAATTCGAACTGCCCTAAAACTTCCCTGAAAAAGTGGCCCCACCCTTTTATATTTTGTATTAAAATATTTAGTATAACTGTTACTTAATTTGCTCATAAAAATACTAATACCATTGTCGTCAATTTGCTTAAGCAATATATGAAAATGATTAGGCATTAGGCAAAAGCAGATAATTTCTGCGAGAGGAGAAGAAGTTGGAGTTTTTGGTACTAGAATTGGTCTGTTCTTAAAAGAGAATCTAACTGGAGGATCTTTCATCCTATAATAGTCAATAGTTTCTATAAAGCGATTGTAGTCTCTCTTATTCGTAAACGTTATTCTCTTTTCAACACCTCGATTGTAAACATGATAAAATTCATTGTTAGCGAATATTGCTTGGCTGTATGGCATGAGCTTAGTGTATAGATGTAAGAAGAAGGTGTCAATAGCCGTACACCCTTCAGGTGTCCGATTACATTTCTCCAAACATTCTCCAAAGCTTGACTGCGATAGAAAGTGGGAAAGCTCCATCGGGAAACTTTTTCCAACTTTTCCTCTATATAGATTTTAAAAGCCCCGTATGGGTATGTCACGTAAAACTAAAAAAAATTGACAAATGCAGTTTGATTTATTAATATAGGCAATAGTTTTTATATGGCAGCTGAGACAAGACCTGGACATGGTGGCAACGAAAGGTCTTTGATAGAAGGATTAAAGGAGAAAAGGGAACCAAGCTTGGGAGAGCTTAACCCCCTGCTTTTTCCGCCCAATCTGGAAAGTCCCGAAGCTGTTGAAGCATTGAAGATTGGGACAGAGCGAAAAATTGCCGAATACGGAGGTCTTCAGCCGCAGACGTTCGAGTCTGCCTATACATTCAACATAAATATGGGTAGACAAGAACTTCGTCTTGTTGTTCGATTTGAAGTTGATAATCTTTCACCAGATCAACTCGCGCTTTTAGAAACTACTGTACACCAAATTTATGGAAAATCTGTGAAGACCAGAAGAGGCGCAAGTGGCGGGGCAATTCCGCCATCTATAGTGAACCCAAAACAAATTGATTAAAATTTATAGTTGTACGATCGTCCTGT
>JBBTXK010000025.1:0-1528 GCA_038062315.1 Patescibacteria group bacterium | reverse complement strand
ATCAGGATGGAGAAAAGCCAATAGAGGCTCTTGAGAAAGAACTAGAGGCTTTAACAGTATTAACTGAGGGTACAGTCTCAGATCCAGTTAGAATGTATCTTAAAGAGATTGGCAGGATTCCCCTTTTGAATTTTGAACAAGAAATATCTCTTGCGAAAAAAATTGAGAAGAGCGATAAGGCCGCAAAAAGAACCCTAACTATATCCAACCTTCGGTTGGTCGTTTCCATTGCCAAGAAATATGTTGGGCGAGGCTTAACACTTTTAGATCTGATACAAGAAGGAAACCAAGGACTTATAAGAGCAGTTGAAAAATATGACTGGAGGCGCGGCTACAAATTTTCAACTTATGCCACTTGGTGGATCAGGCAGTCAATTACCCGGGCTATTGCTGATCAGGCCCGAACAATAAGAATTCCAGTCCATATGGTTGAAAATATAAATAGATTTCTTAGAACTTCCCGAAAGCTCATGCAGGAGTTGGGACGCGAGCCAACGCCTGAGGAAGTCGCAAGAGTTCTGGGAATAGATCCCGAGAAGGCTCTAGAGATAATCAAAATTTCTCAGGAACCAGCCAGCCTTGAAACTCCTGTCGGGGATGAAGACGACTCAAGACTTGGAGATTTTATTCACGACACAGTTGCTCCGACTCTTTTTGACTCAGCATCCCGCGAGCTTTTGAAAGAGCAGGTTGAAGAGGTTTTACTGACCTTGTCAGATCGGGAACGCCGAGTTTTGGAGGAACGCTTTGGTCTTAAAGATGGCAAACCAAAGACCCTAGAAGAGGTAGGAAGAATGTTTGCTGTGACAAGGGAACGAATCCGTCAGATCGAAGCAAAAGCTTTAAGAAAACTTCGCCACCCATCCCGCGGAAATAAGCTCAAAGATTATATTAGTGACTAAGCTCTGTAAATGTCGTGGCTGCCAATTTTATAGAAGATCACCTCATTTTTACTAATAAAACGCAACAGTACACGCTCTGAATAGGTCAAAAAAAAGCCCAATAACCTTTTAAAGAGCCATATAATTTGTGTGTTTTAAGTCTTGGATCAAAAGGATTTCTTCTAAAATACACATCTCTTCTAATTGCTAGTTCTTGCTTTTCTCTACTGAGTTTCTTTACGTCTTTATTAAACCTAGAAGTATAGTGTATTATCATTTAAGAAGTTCAGCAAGCGTAGCGACTTTTGCTGTCTTACCTTCTTGAAGTTCTTTTTCGCCCTCTTCAATTGCAGCAAGTGTATCTTTTATCTCTGCCTCATATGCGGCCTTTCTTAGATCTTCAAGGGAATCATAATCTATAATTGCAACATCGGGCTTATTGTTAGATAAAACTATTACTGGCTCTTTTGTTCTTTTTGCCTTGTCAAAAATCTTTCTATAATTTTTCTGGATATCCGATACAGAAACAGTTTTGGGCATTAATGTATTCATGTTATATATTCTACTATATAGAATTTTATGTGTCGAACCTGTGTCCTGGTTGCCTAGATAGAGAACGGTTGTCCTCCTTTCTTTTGGTACTGCAT
>JBBTXK010000024.1:0-1875 GCA_038062315.1 Patescibacteria group bacterium | reverse complement strand
AACCTCAACTGGAGCTACAATTGCGGCCTCAGAGGCTGTTCCAGAATTAAAAGGCATATTTAATGGATTGGCAATTAGAGTTCCTGTAGCGGTTGGCTCATTATCTGATTTTACATTTTTGTTAAAAAGAGAAACCTCAAAAGAGGAGATAAATGATGTTTTCAGAAAAGAAGCAGATAATCCTGAGTACAAGAATATATTGCAAGTAACCGAAGATCCGATTGTTTCTTCAGATATAATCGGCAATTCCCATTCTTCAATTGTTGATTTGTCTCTTACTCAGGTTGTTGGCGGAAACATGGTCAAAGTCATTGCATGGTATGACAATGAGTATGGTTACGCGAATAGGTTGGTTGAGGAGGTGTTAATGGTTGGTTCCGCTTGATCTTTCAAGTATTCGCAACATCACAGTCTCTGGTCGTATTGGTTCTGGCACAACGACTCTGGCTTCTGGTTTGGCAGATAAATTGGGGTGGAAACTTTTGGAAGGCGGAGTTTTGTTTGAAAAGATACATAACGAATTGAAAATAAGCGAGGCTCAAGTAGGCGCACGACCTGATCGCTTTGACCTTGAATATGAAGAAAAAATAAAAAAACTTCTTTTGGAAGAAAATCATCAGGTTGTCCAGAGCCATCTTGCTGGTTTTGACGCTCAAGAAATAGAAAGAGTTTTTAAAATTTTAGTGATTTGTGAGGATGAAAAGGGTAATGACAAAATAGAAATAAGAATTGACCGATTGGTCAATAGGAAGAAAATATCGGTTGAGGAAGCTAAGCAGGAGCTGATGACAAGAGAACAGGGTCATCTCGATAAATGGCGAAGGCTTTATGCGAATAAGGATGAGAGTTGGGTATATTGGGATAAAAAATATTATGATTTGATAATCAATACCTATTCTCACAATCAAGAAGAGACACTCAAAATAGCGCTTGAGGGGATTGGATATAAGACACAATAGATTCGCATCATGTCAAATCGAACAAAGGGTCTTACGTTTGCTTTAATTAGCGCAATTCTGTATGGACTAATCCCAATACTTGGAAAGATATTTGTTAGTAACTTTCACCCTCTGTTTGTCGCTTTCGCAGTTACATTAATAGTAGATTTATATTTCTTGGGTATTACGTTATGGCGCAAGGACCTTTTCCATAATTTCCAACGGAGGGAGGTTAGATATGTTATTTTAATTGGAATATTTGCTGCAATAGGATCTATTCTTTCTTTTGTTGGGCTTTCTGTTGGCCGCGCTAGCCATGCTGGTTTTTTCTTCCAATTTGAAATATTCTTTGCCGCAATTTTGGCATTTCTCTTCCTAAAAGAAAAACTTTATAAAAATCAAATAAGAGGTTTGGTGTTCATGGGAATTGGAGCATATGTATTTGGCACTTCGCTTTCGTATTCTTTTGAAACAGCTAATTTATTTTTTCTGGGGAGTGCTTTTGTATGGAGTATTAATAGTGTAGTTGCAAAAAGCATGGTAAAACATTTTTCACCATTTTTCATTGCTTTTGGCAGAAGTTTTTTCAGCTTATTTATCTTATTTCCTTTAGTCCTACAATATCTGCCAGAGAATTTACAAAAGCTAACAGGGCAAGATGTAATTTACTTTTTGCTATATGGGCTTGTTGTTGCTGGGCTAATCCTATCTCTATATTTTGCTTTTGTCTATATCAAAACAGCAGAAGCGCTGTCTTACCAACTGCTTTATCCAATCATAACAGCAGTACTGGCCTATTTTATTTTTGGCGAACGATTAAATACGATTCAGCTTGCTGGAGGAGCGGTTATTCTAGTTGGGCTTTATTTAATGGCCAAAGTTCGCTGTCAAGCCCATTTAGAAATGTCCGCTTTTCTGCAAAATAGAAATGTCCTCT
>JBBTXK010000023.1:0-1442 GCA_038062315.1 Patescibacteria group bacterium | reverse complement strand
TTTGTCTTTTCTCAACCGTCCCCTCCCCCGAGGTCCTGGCGATTTTTGTCAAGATTTCAAAAGCATCCGGAACCGTCATTCTCGACTTGATCGAGAATCGATCCTCGTTTTCACGAGGATGACGTTTATTCATGTCCTCAGCAACCAGCCCCATATCACCAAGTTTGTTATACAAAGCTAGGACTCTCTCTTTATCAGAACCATAAGCAACAGCAAGAGCCTGCGCAACGCTTTTCTCCGCCATCCCAATCTCCAAAGGCTCAAAAAACGGAGCAATTCGTCCTTGAGTGAGATAAACAATTTTATCTATTTCATCTTTTGAGGCGTGTTTGAAAAGATCAGACAGAATATCAATTAGGGCAAGCCTTGAAGAAGTGCCTTCTAATTTTTCGAAATATTTCGAGAGTTCAGAAAAAGTCATTTTACTGCTTTCTTTGCGACAAACAAATCAGCCTCGGTAAAAAATGGGGCTATTCTATCTGGTTGAGGAATCGTGTATTCCTTTACCACCTGGCCACCCTTTCTTAACTGATCAAGAACAAAATCCGCATACAAATCTGTTGTAGCAAGAAATATTCCGCCAGGCTTTAAATGGCTAAATCCATTCTCGAAAATCTTCTCCCACTTGTGTTTAGAATTGTGCACATCAGGTTTTCTCACTATTACCATATCATACGATCTTACTCCTAGCGTATCTAGACTGGCGAGGTCAACATCTTCGCCTGCCCGATATTCCAATCGCACATCCTCTGAATTAAAATAACTATCAGCAAACTTTCTGCCGCTCTCTTCCTTATCAAAAGCGACAATTCGTGGCTTTCCAACCCCATTAGAGGCAAAATAAACCGTTAATGGTAATACTTCTATCGGTATGCCTGCGCCTAATAGCGCAATTTCTATTTCATTAGAATTTTTAGGTAAGTAGCCAGCCAGATCAATCTTTTCTAATATTCTTAGAATAGAACTTTCCGATTGCGCTACTAAACTATTGGACTGAGATTCCTTAGATTGAATGCCTTCCATATCAACTCATTATATACTTTGCTCCCTTGGTAATTCCTTGTTTTTTAATGATGCCATTCTCAATAAGAGGCTTCAATTCATTTAAGATCGTGTCTTCAGATACCATTGGAAATAATTGGCCAAAAGCCTGATTTTGTAAGAAGCCTGTTTCTTGAATATATTCAATAATCTTAAGCTGGCGATCCGAAAGAAGAAGAGGCTTTCCTCCAAGTTTTTCCTTAATCTTTCCATCAACAGATATTCTCTCTACCCTTTCTTTTATTTTATTAAGCTCAATTGCTAATCCTTCTGTAAAATATTCAAGCCAGTTTGTCAGATCATTATTATTTTTTTCAACGCTTTGAAGCGCTTTGTAATAATCTTCCGCGTTTGAATCAAAATATTCTTCCAAAGAAAAGAACTTTCTTATGTCGTATCCT
>JBBTXK010000022.1:0-4408 GCA_038062315.1 Patescibacteria group bacterium | reverse complement strand
AAATACATTGTTTGATGCAGTAGTTGTTGCAACTGCCAAAAAACTTAATACCAAAATAATATTTTCTACAGATAATTGGTATGAGAAGCTTGGTTTTATTCTCGCCACAAATTTATTTCAAAAGAAAGATCAAAAATAAACCAAAAGGATTATAACTATAGGTTATTGACAAGAGATTAGGTTTTATTGTATAACTGTTTACTGCAACATTTTTACTAATGTTGTTTTTTTGAATAAATCTATATGGTTAATAAATCAAAGAAGCTAAATGTTAATCCGCTTTTTGACAATGTACTCATAAGGCCTTTAGAGGCAGAAATAAAAACAGATAGTGGAATTTTTCTGCCTGACTCTGCAAAAGAAAAACCACAGGTGGGAGAAGTTATGGCGATTGGGCCAGAACTTAAAACAAAAGATGGTCTTAGGCATTTAAAATCGGATGGTAAGTATACACCAGTTGCTGTTAAGGTCGGAGATAAAGTAATGTACAAGAAATGGGGAGGAAGTGAAGTGAAAATTGAAGGAAAAGAATGGACAATTGTTGGTCAAGATGATATATTAGCTATCGTTAGCTAAAACAATTAACAGTTAACTGTAAAAAGTAAATTGTTAAAAGTTATTGATTATGGCAAAACAATTAAAATTTTCAGAAGAAGCGCGTCAGGCATTAGTTAGAGGAGTTAATATTTTAGCTCGGGCGGTAGTGACTACTCTTGGGCCCAAAGGCCGCAATGTTGCCTTGGACAAAAAGTGGGGCGCGCCAAATATTGTCCATGATGGAGTTTCTGTTGCCAAAGAGATAGAACTTGAGGATCCATTTGAAAATATGGGCGCGCAGCTAGTGAAAGAAGCAGCTTCCAAAACAAATGATGTTGCGGGTGATGGAACAACTACAGCTACTCTTCTTGCACAATCCATTATAAATATAGGTTTTAAGAATGTAACTGCTGGAGCCAATCCAATGATTCTAAGATCTGGTATGGAAAAGGGAGTAAAAGTTGTAGTTGATGAAATTGGCAAAATGGCAAAAAGCGTAAAAGATGTTGACGTTGCAAAGGTCGCGACTATTTCTGCTCAAGATCAAAAGATTGGAGCACTCATCGCTGAGGCTCTTTCGAAAGTTGGTAAAGATGGAGTTGTTACTGTTGAAGAGGGAAAGGGACTCGAGATGTCAATCGACTATAAAGAAGGCATGGAATTTGATAAAGGCTATGCGTCTTCATATTTCGTAACAAATCCGGATAAAATGGAGGCTGAGATTGAAGATCCTTATATTTTGATTACCGACAAAAAGATTTCCGCTCTTAACGAGCTTCTTCCATTTTTGGAAAATTTAGTTAAAGTTTCTAAGAATTTGGTAATAATTGCAGATGAGATAGAAGGCGAGGCATTGGCGACTTTGGTTGTTAATAAATTAAGAGGAACATTTAATACAATTGCAATTAAAGCACCCGGATTTGGAGATAGACGTAAGGAAATGCTTGAGGATATTGCAATTCTTACTGGCGGAGTTGTTATTTCAGAAGATACAGGCCGCAAGTTTGAGAGCGTAACGATTGAAGACTGCGGACGAGCAGATAAGGTTTGGGCAGATAAAGAAAACTCAAGGATTATTGGCGGAAAAGGTGATGGCACAAAAATAAAGGCAAGAATTGCCCAGATAAGACGGGGCATCGACGAAACAACTTCTGACTTTGATAAGGAAAAACTGCAAGAAAGGTTGGCAAAGCTTTCGGGAGGAGTAGCAGTTATTAATGTTGGCGCTGCAACAGAAGTTGAAATGAAAGACAGAAAAGAAAGAGTTAATGACGCGGTATCCGCAACAAAGGCAGCTTTGGAGGAGGGGATTGTTCCAGGAGGAGGAGTAGCGCTTCTTCGCGCAAGAAAAGCATTGCTAAAACTTAAAAATAGTGTGGCTTCAGATGATGAAAAAGTTGGAATAGAAATTCTCTATAGCGCGCTTTCAGATCCTGCAAGATGGATTGCAAAAAATGCAGGAGCGGATGAGGGCTGGGTTGTAAAGCATTTGGAAGACTCAAAGGTTGCCGATTATGGCTTTGACGTTATGACAATGGAATTTGGATCAATGCTAGATGCCGGGATCGTTGATCCAGCCAAAGTCACCCGTTCTGCTGTACAGAATGCGGCAAGCATTGGCATGATGGTTTTGACAACAGAAGCTCTTATTACAGATCTTCCGGAGAAAAAGGATGCCTCAATGCCAGGAATGCCACCAGGGGGCATGGGCGGAATGGACTACTAAGGGGATTTTCTTACGATTTGTTTATGTTTGAGGGTTTTACTTTGGGACTATATTTCTTCTTTTCTTCCACCTTTTATAGAAGATATAGACTAGAATAGCAATAGCGATTAGCGGAGAATAGACTGCGAGCCAAATGAGAGCTTCGGCTCCCATTCTAAGATTATCTAAAAGACTTCTTACGGCGTATTTGAAAACTACTCCTGGCCTAAATGATTTGTCAGGAGTATAAGGAAGTGCGAGTTCGTCGGTTGAGAGATAAATAGTAATTTTTGTAAGTTCTGCATTCTTTTCAATTGCTTGCTTTTGACCAATAAGAGCGTCGATTTGTGTTTGCAGATTTATGATTTCCCGCGTGACAGTTAAAATATCTTGAACATCTGTTGCCTTGTCTAAGATTTCTTCAAACTTTTTTTGAGTTTTTCTCAAAGTTGTTAGCCTTGCCTCTATATCGGTATATTCTTGCGTTACATCGGTACCAACAAGATTCTCGCTAGTTACTTTTACAGCCAGACTTTTAAAATACGAAAGAGCCTGATCTAATTTACCTGTAGGTACGCGTACCGTAATACTGGCAAAAGGAGATTCAGTTGGTCTTGTATAAGACGCATATACCATGTACCCTTCGTTAGTTTTTACATACGAAAGAATCTGATCGCCAACTCCCCGTACATCCTTAACAAGAAGGGACATGTTCGACTCCTGTATTACAACTCGGCCGCTAGTAGATTCCTGAAAAGTTTCAATAGCTTCTGATTGAGAAAAATCTGGCGAAACCCCACTTATTCCTGCGGAGGGCAACTTATATTTTCGTTCATCGCCGTAGTTAATTGGTGGAGAAGTAAAAAGAGGTCTTTGAGGAAATAGCAGAATATTATCCTTGAAGTAAAGATAAACAATGGCTAGTAGCAGAATAACGATTAATTTATGTGTTTTAGCCCAATTAATAATTGGCATTAATCTTAATATAATACTATGTTTTATAATTTGCAATAGGCAGTACTTCGGCATCTGCTATAATATTTTTAGAGAGAGTTTCTATGAAGAAGTTTTTAGTATTTGCTATACCGTTATTAGTTGCGATAGCTATTTTCTTAGGTTTTTTATTTTTTTTGGATAGACAATCCAGAAAGGGCGCGCTTCAGGTAACCGCGAGCCCGCAAAGTCAGGTATATTTAGATAATAAACTAATTGGCGAAACTCCGCTTTGCGCGTGCGAGTTGCCACAGATGATTCAGGTTGGAGATTATTCTATTAAAGTTTCCCCAAAAGATACTAGTTTTAAACCGTTTGAGGAGAAAATTGCTATAAATAAATCTACGCTTACAGTTATAGATAGAACATTTTCTAAAAGTGGAAGTTTTGGAAGCGTTGTAGCTTTGTCAATGCTTTCTAATAAAAAAGATATTGAGATTTTGGTGGAGTCAGTTCCCTCAAAGGCAAATGTTTTATTAGACAATAATCCAGTTGGGACAACACCGCTTCTTTTGAAAGATGTTGGTGAGGGAGCCCACGATCTTATGGTGGGAAAAGATGGATTTAAAGAAAAATTAATAAAAATTAGTACAACATTAGGCTATAGACTCACTGCAAAGCTCTTTTTAGGGATCTCTGATCTGACAGCTGATATGGCAACGCCGTCTGGAAAAGTTGCCTCTTCTTCGGCAACTCCCAGACTCAAACAAGTTGTAATACTAGATACTCCTACAGGTTTTTTGAGAGTTAGAGAGGAAGGCTCTGTTTTATCCTCAGAGATTGGTAGAGTCAATCCAGGGGAA
The DNA here is from genome assembly GCA_038062315.1 of Patescibacteria group bacterium. Classification (GTDB taxonomy): domain Bacteria; phylum Patescibacteriota; class Microgenomatia; order Levybacterales; family UBA12049; genus JACOXT01. The sequence continues at coordinate 370 of JBBTXK010000022.1, read as the reverse complement.
ACGTATGAGGTTCTGGATGAAAAAGATGGTTGGTTTAGGATTCAGTTTGACGATGATAAATCAGGCTGGATAAGCGGTGAGTATGGGAAGAAAGAATAAAAACTTCTTTTATGATCCCATGAAATAGATTATAGCAATTACGAGGACTGCCCAAGTTATTGCGGCTATTAAAAGGGGCTTATCTGATAGAAGTACTCTTTCTGGGCTTTCGCCTTCGCGTTTTTCGTAAATATCTTGCAAATAGCGCATAAGGCCATAAACAACTGGAATAATGGTAATCATAAGCCACTTTCTTTGAAAAAATGCCGAGAGAAAATCTGGCAAGAGAATACTGATTCCGAGCTTGAATCCGGCCGGGTTTTCCAAAAAA
>JBBTXK010000021.1:0-2864 GCA_038062315.1 Patescibacteria group bacterium | reverse complement strand
GTCTCTAAATAGGTATTCTTATGTACGAAATAATCCACTCAGGTATACAGATCCAACTGGCCACTATGCCGAGACAGCGCTTGATATAGCCTTTATTGGCATGGATTTAAATAGCATAAGAAATGATCCGACAAACCTTTGGAACTGGGCAGCGCTTGGGGGAGATGCGATAGGAGCAGCTGTTCCTCTTGGCACAGGGTTTGGTTTAGGAATAAAAACTATTGAGCATGGAGGAGATGTAAAGAAAGCAATTACATCTTACGCAAAGGCAGGGAATAAATTGGGAAATACAGGGCAAGGAGGAAGCGCTGGAAGATCAGGAGGAAATAGCTCCATAAATGCACAAAAAGCAGCAGCTAGCCAGAAGCAGATGCAGGAGACTGGAAAAATTATTTTCGGGTCAGGCTCACAGCCATATAAGGTATTCAATGATGCGGGAAAATTTGCTTCCCAATATGGCGGTAAAGCGTCAGATTGGGTTAAGAAAGCTAGCTCTGATTTTCAAAGTATTGATAAGGGAAATACAGGTAAATTTCAAACACACTGGACAGAAAATATTAAAACAGGTTTCCGCACATGGTTTAAAACAGTATTTACTTCTAAGGAAAAGAAATAGTTATGAAGACTTTATCTGAACAAACAAAAGAAAATACAATTGAGAAAATAATAGCAATTGCTGAACGGTTATTACACGGAGAAATCAAGGATGATCTTGAAATTGCAAAGAAATGTATAGAAATAGACGATTTAAGATATAAAGCAGAATTAACAGATTCAATAAATGATGAAATATTTGACATTTTTGGCATGAATGGTATTCAAGATATTTTTGATGATCATGGTATTCCTTTAAGAGAAGATGTTCGTCAGAGATGGAATCAGGGAGCTTTAAAAAAGTTAGATCTGGAGTTAAAAGAAATTGTCGAGTTCTACAGAAAAGATATTCTTGAAGCCTGCAAAGCTATTTTAAAAAAATATGGGGAATAAATCGCTTGAGCATTATTCTCATTATGATCATTAATCTATGAAAAAACGGATTTTGGCGAGTGTTGTTATTTTGCTAGCTCTTTTTTTGGGGAGTTTTTCGACTGCTTTTGCGGCAGTTCAAGTAATTCCGCAAGGTAATGCGCCTCAGAATCAGCGAGACAAATTCCAAACGGATCTTTTTACAGGATCAGCTACCTATTCTTATTCAATTAAAGTACCGAAGGGTACAAATGATCTTACCCCGCAACTTAATCTTGCTTACAATCATCAAGCGGCACACGATACAGCAATGCAAAATGGTATCGGATGGCAATTGGATCGTGACTATATCTATTCCACCTCTAAGGTGGAAGATTGATTTCTTGCTGTTCCTACAGACACAGAAAAGCCCAGAGTATGTTATAATATATTGTTTGTGAAGGTATAAGATTTTAAATAAAGGAAAAGCTCAAAATGAATATTAAACTTACCATAGATTATCTAATAAAAGCACACAAATTTATTAAAAAAAATAAAGTGCTGTATTTATATCTTTTATTCATTTATCTAATCAGTTCGATACTCACAGCATTTACCGTCAATTCATTGGATCCTCACGGCCTCATGTCGTTGCTTGGATTTGTCTTTGCTTATTTATTGGTTGGATACTTTGTTTCACTACCCATATTATTCAATAAGACGACAAGCAATGAAGAAATCGGTATACCACAGATAACTAAGATAATATTAAGCAACACTAAAAAAATAATAAAATTTTCCTTTTTAGTTGTATGTATTCTAGGATTCTTGATGCTTCTGCTTTACCTGTTTTTTGACGTATTGTTACAAACAAAGGTTGTTGAGCAGGTATTTGCAGATACAACAAAAGATCACGGATTTGGTTTTTACCCGTTGAAAGCAAGCTTTTGGGCATTGGGTGAATTAATATTTGCACCTCTATTTTTTCTCCCAATAGCATATGTACTTGAGGGTTCGAGTCTTTGGGCGTCTTTAAAGCGAAGTGCAAGCTTAGCTATTAAGCACAGAAGCTTTCTTTTTCCAATCCTAGTCTTGTATGCCATTTATTATTTTGTTTGTTATTTATTTATTCCTGATGGTAATTATTTCATCCTGCCTTTTCGTGGAATAGCAGAGTCTTATTTTGGTGCTCTTACTATGACAGCAGTGTTTTTCTTCTATAAAGATCATTATAAAATAACACCATATGTAAAGAATTCGATTACAGATGCAAAAAAGCAAGCGAGTAAGCCAAACAGATTTGTTCGCTGGAGTATATTTGGACTATTAATTATGTTTGTGGAATTGAATTTCTTTTTAGGATGTATTCTTTTAGCGGCATACTTTAAGTTTGATCAGCAAACCATTCAGAGATGGACTTATATTTATATAGGAGTCGTTGTGGCAATACCATTTTTATTCTACATATTGAAACTATATAAACGTTTTCTCGGAAGGAATATAATGATCGCGATAATTGTATTTTTTGGTATTGTTGCCTCTTTTTCCTTTATTCCTAATCAAGAACAATCAATAGTAGAAGAGACAAAGCGTGAGTTTTCGAGTGATAAGTTATGGAAAGCGGTAAATGACAAACGAGTGCAGTATGGAGTCCAAAGACTAGAAAAAAATAAATGGGCATGTAAAGTAGCGGAGATAAGACTAGCTGATAATTTAAAAGTGGGTAATGGATATTTTGCCAGTGAAGATGGGTACAGTATAGCGATTCAAAAAGTAATTGGTGAATATGAAGAAGTAGACGTCATTGAGAAAAAAGATCCTATGCCTGAATTTGCTTCACAATATATGTTTAATGCGCAAAATTTAAATGCAGGAATTCAATCGATTATTGATGATAAATCATACAAAGAATTGTTTAT
>JBBTXK010000020.1:0-3418 GCA_038062315.1 Patescibacteria group bacterium | reverse complement strand
AAACCGCTATTTTGGACACAGAGGCTTTGGCTTACCAGAGAGAGTCGGAAGAGTTTTTGCCTTTTCAGGAGACAACCAAGAGGCGCAGAAAGCACAATATTACCGAGATGGCAAAAAGCTTACCTTTAAGAGCTTTTGTTTTTGATATTCTGTACACAGATGGGAAATCTCTCATTGACACTCCACTTATTAAGCGCATGGAGATACTAAAAAAAACAGTTAAGCCTAATGAGATTCTTATACCTTCCCCTGGAAAGATTCTTGAAAATCCAAAAGATTTACAATTAATGCTTGATGATGCGATATCAAAAGGGCTCGAAGGAGTTGTTGTAAAAAAAATTGATTCTTTATATGAGGCAGGAGGAAGAAATTTTAATTGGGTGAAACTAAAACGGCATTCTGCTGGGGAATTACAAGATACGATTGATTGCGTGGTTTTAGGGTATATTGTCGGAAAAGGAAAGAGAACTGCATTTGGAGCAGGGGCGTTGCTTGTGGGTTTGTATGATGATAAAAAAGATGAATTCGTTACAGTTTCTAAGATTGGTACTGGATTGACAGATGAGGAATGGCAAAGTATAAAACAGAGAACTAAGAACTTAGAACTAAAGAACAAGCCGGCGAGAGTGAATTCCTTGATAACTCCAAGTGTTTGGGTAACGCCTAAGATAGTAATTGAAGTTTTGGCAGATGAGATTACGCGCTCTCCTATCCATACTGCAGGTTCTGCAGTTGCAGAATCTGGTGAAAAAGAACCTGGATATGCACTTCGTTTTCCCCGTCTTGTTTCATTTCGGGGGGGAGACAAACGCGCCGAGGATGCGACGACCGTGAAAGAGTTGATCAGCATGTATAACCAGCAGGGAAAAAAATAAAAGCCTCACTGGCTTGAGGAAAAATTTGTTAATGAAGGCGGATTTAGAGAGAATCTTTTTAGAAAGAGGATGGAGAGAAAAAGTTCTCCGCGCTAGGAGAGTGTTAAAGATTCAATCCTTTCATATGTTCTTTGACTGCAAATTCATATACTTGAGGATCAGTGAATCCAATTTGTTTAAGATCACTCTTGATATGTTTTATGTCGTATCTTTTATTAAGAAGCGGAAGCCGACTTCTTGGCAAGAAATTTTCATCAAGAAGGAGTTTATAACGATATAGTTTGTGGCGACCCATTTAATTTTCCCTTGAGTCTTTGACCCAACTCTTCAATTACATACTTAAGGGTCTTTTTATCAACATAGTCATACTCATCATGAATATCGTCAATTGTGTAGCCCTCCTTAAAAAGATACAATATACGCTCTACAGGAATTCTTGTTCCTGTAATAACTGGTGTCCCGCCTAATATATTTGGATTTGATATAATGTAGCGTTTCATTTTTACTAATGGTTAGTTGTATTGTATCACAAGTTGTCAAGAGAGTTTGTCAAATTATTCCGATCGGAGAAAAATGTCAAGAATCTAGTTGCTACGAATTAAGTCCGAAGTTCATTTGCCTCCGGCTTTGAGAAAACCCTGGCCTATAACAAACCAGAATCCGATAAGAGTAACAACGCTTGCAGGATTAAAAGACATAGCCGTAAGTAATCCAAGTAAGATAGCAATTTCCATTTTTTTAGAATGAAGTATCAGATTTCTTACAGATAAAAATAGCATTGTACCAATGATTAGTAGTCCTAGAATTCCTCCCTGTATGAAAAAATCAAGGATAAAATTATGGCTGCTGTCTACGAACTGAAATCTAATTGTATTATCAAGCGATAGAGAAGCACTGTGTATTGCTGATTCAATATTTCCAAAGCCTGAGCCTACAAAAGGAGATTCTAGGCCTGCGGAAAGAGCAGTCTGCCAAACCATAAAACGGTTTTCGTAGAGTTGGTTATTTTCAAAAAGCGGCAACAGCAGACTTAGTCCCAAAAGACTCAAGCATATCAAGAAGGTTTTGCTAAGAGAATTGACTTTTTGGCTTAGCAGTATAAATGATATTTGTATCAGTAACGCAACCAGTCCTGATCTGGATCCGGATAAGAATACGATAATAAGCGTCAACAAGAGTCCTGTTATTTTAAACGGTAATTTCTCATAAAAATATATGAAAGGAAATATAAAAACCGCAGTTGCGGCTAGAGCATTTGGCTCTCCTAATGACCCAAAAAATCTCGAGCTGTTGTTAATTCCAAAGAAGATTGTTGTGACAAAAAGCAACAATAAAGAAGTTATATACACAAACTTAGGTATTTTAAGCTCAAGAAGAGATGAAAGCAGGGAAAAGGCTAATAGATGAAATAACAAGAGAATTCCTTGGAGTCTAAACGGATTGCCAAAAAGATTAGCTGAGCTTTGAAAAATCATAAGATCAATTATGATTAAAGAGAATAATAGGAAGACGAGAACAACTTGCGCTCTGTTAAATCTGCTGAATCTAAAAGACTTAGGATGAACAAATTTTATGAATAGCAATATCTCAATAAGAATTTCGGCAACAATTACTTTATATGTTTCAAAGGGAGAAATACCAGAGGGAATTACTACAAACGGCAAGATGAAAAGCAAGAAGATAAAAATTCCCGTAATCACAATTTCAAGTTTAGTCTATTTCTAGATTATAGTTAAAGTGAATCAAAAAGCAACTCATGGTACCATTTGCATCGGCTCCAGCGAGACCGCTTAGGTTATCGTTATAAGTTGTTTGTTACAAAAAACAATGGATTCAGATGCAGGTAGAGGAGTGGGTGGATCTCCTAAGAAGGTGTTCCATATGAAGGCGTACCATAGTTTGGAGTGCTGTATGCAGGGGTGGCATAAGAGGGAGTTCCGTAGGATGGTGTTCCATAGGAGGGCGTAGGATAATAATATGGCGTGGGATAAGAATAAGAAACTGGGGTAGGCGTAGGGGTGGGCGTTTTGCAAGCAGGGAAGGTATTTATTTTTCCCGCAACATATTGCATTATTAATATAGCATCTGCAATATTTATTTTTCCGTCCTTATTAACGTCTGAGGCAACTTTCTGTTCGTCGCTAAGTTTTTTTAAGCCAACGATATATCTTAATAATTCCTGTGTATCTGTTTGGGAAATGACCTTATCTTGGTTAATATCACCGTAAATTCCGCAGGCCAACGGACGACCAATTGGAGTTGGCGGTGTAATAGGGGTTGGCGTAGGAGATGGAACAGGAGATGTTAAAGGAGAGGTGATAGGTCCGGTTATAGGGTTATTTGAATTAGATACAGCATTAACTAGCCCAATCTGAGAGACAGTTAAAGAGAGTGTTAAAATGAATAATACGCCTATTAGTCCGTATTTCAATTTCATGAAAAGTGACTATATCATAATAAAATCTTTCTGTCAAGTACTATGAGATTATTCTTAGTTTAATTTAGAAACGTCACCCCTTTGTCAAATAGAAATGTCATCTATG
>JBBTXK010000019.1:0-1057 GCA_038062315.1 Patescibacteria group bacterium | reverse complement strand
CCTTTTCTGAAAGGGTCGGATTTTCAACGGGCCACTTTATATTTATATCAGGGTCATTCCAGATTATTCCACCCTCATCCTTTGGCGAATATTCTTCCGTGCATTTATATATAACTTCTGCCGTATCGCTTAAGACAAGAAAACCGTGCGCAAATGTCTCCGGTATATACAACATAAAATTATTTTCTTCGGATAACTCCACACCAATCCACTGCGCATATGTGGGCGATCCAACCCTGATGTCAACAGCCACATCAAATATCCTTCCCTTTAAGCAGTATAGCAGTTTGCCCTGCGCTTTTGGTTTTTTTTGGTAATGCAGTCCACGCAAAATGTTTTTTTTAGATTTTGAAAAATTGTCCTGAATAAAATGCTCTGTTATTCCTGCATTGGCAAAATCAGAATGCCTGTATGTTTCCATAAAAGCTCCCCTCTGGTCGCGGAGAATGCCGGGTTTTATGAGAAGAGGCCCTGTTATCGGCAGTTTTTCGAAATCGAACGGCATTTTGTCCTGTTCCAACGATTTATTTAATCAATCGTAAAAGATATTGTCCGTAGCTGTTCTTTTTAAAAGATTCTGCCAGCTTTAAAAGCTGCTCTTTATTTATGTAGCCGCAGGAATAAGCGATTTCCTCTATGCAGCAATCTTTAATCCTTGCCGTTTTTCTATGGTGGCAATGAACTCCCCTGCTTCAAGGAGGCTTTCGTGTGTTCCTGTATCAAGCCATGCGTAGCCCCTTCCAAGGAGTTCCAGTCTAATCCCGCCTTTTTTCAGATATTCTTTGGTCGCATCCGTTATCTCAAGTTCTCCTCGCGCAGAAGGTTTGAGCTTTTTGGCAATACCAATAACTTTGTTATCATAAAAATAGAGCCCAGTCACTGCATAGCTTGATTTGGGTTTTTTGGGTTTTTCCTCTATAGACATAACTGTCCCGTCTTTATTAAACTGAACCACCCCGTATCTTTCCGGATCATTGACATAGCAGCCGAAAACAGTTGCCCCTCCCTTGGTTGTTACATCATAAGCAGCCCTCTTTAGCAAATCAGTCAGTCCATG
>JBBTXK010000018.1:0-3086 GCA_038062315.1 Patescibacteria group bacterium | reverse complement strand
GTGGGCTCGAGAGGACTTGAACCTCCACTCCTTTCGGAATACGCACCTCAAGCGTACGCGTATACCAGTTCCGCCACAAGCCCAAAGACATTACGATTGTATATGAATTTAAAGAGGTTTTCAAGGCAAAGAGTTATTTTTTCTTTCCCCATTTCGTGACTGGTTTTACGAAATAGAAATAGATCGTGTTAAATAATACGCCTGAGAGTATAGAAAGCTTTAGAAGGTATGGAGAATTTAGGATGCCAAATGAATCATTTATGACCCGGACAGGATTAACAAGAACATCCCAGGAGTTTGTTCTTTGTACGCCTCCGAGAATGACCCCAAAGCCAACGATAAAATTTAAAATCAGAATAATAAGAAAAGCAGTAGGCTTTCTACCCTTTTTGTTCTTCCTCTCAAGCAGTCTTTCGAAGAAATATACGGCATAAATAAAAGTCAAAGCGCCCAGTATCGCAAAAATCGCATATTGGGTAATTAGGACAAGTTTGAAAATAAGATCGACTTTTGACCAATCTTCGTACAAGTGGCTAAAATCTGTCAAGATATAAATTGTGTTGGGAAGAAAAATGAACCAGATAAAACCATAAAGAGTCTTAAAGACGTTAGATTTAACACGCAGCATAAGATACCCAAATAAAAGAGCAATAAATGCTAGAGATAGATTGAACAATAGAAAGTTAAAATTATATAAAAAAACTTCCATATTCCTGGAAGATCAGTCTATTTATAGTTTAGATCATAAATATTTTATATGCAATAGACTGGAGGCTATTTTGGCTTTGACAATGGTTATCTAAATTGCTATTATTCCAGTATGTCTTGCCGAGGTAGCCAAGTTGGTCAAGGCACCTGTCTGAAGAACAGGCTATCTCAGTTCGATTCTGAGCCTCGGCACCGCGTCAAACGCGGCTTCGGCACTCTTAGCGTGCCTTCGCCAAAATGATTATCGTAACAGGAACCATTGCCTACGATTATATAATGGATTTTCCGGGGAGCTTTGGCGACCATATTCTTCCCGACCAAACTCATAAAATTAATCTTTCATTCATAGTTAATAAATTTGCCAGAAGGCGCGGAGGGACAGCTGGTAACGTTTCGTATTCTTTAGGGCTACTTAAGATTCCCCATATACTTTTCTCTGTTGCCGGAAAAGATTTTGGAGAGTACAAAAAGGATTTTCAAAAACTCAATATTTCTTTGGATAATGTTTCGATCGATAAAAATAACTATACAGCAACAGGTTTTGCGATGACAGATAAGAAAGACAATCAGATTTGGGGATATTTTTATGGAGCGACAGAAAAAATGTCACAGCTTGACCTTAGTAAAGTTACAACAAGAGTTTATTTAAAAACTACACAGCGTCGTCATTCTGGTAAGTCCGTCAGCAGACGGACGCATCCAGAATCTCCCATGACGGTTAGAGATGCTGGACAAGCCAGCATGACGGGTTTTGAAGCGAGATCTAGGAAAAATCTTGTCTTGATCGGTCCATCTGGTTCCAAAGGATCAATGTCGCTTGTGAAACAATGTGTTGATTTAAAAATCCCCTATATGTTTGATCCGGGCTTTATTCTGACTCAAGTGAACGATCGCGATTTGGAATTTGGAGTTAGCCGCTGTTCGTATCTAATTGGCAATGAGTACGAAATAAATCTTATAAAAAAACGAATAAAAAAATGGAGGGGATTGTTCAAAAACAAATCAATTATTACAACGCTTGGCGACAAGGGGTCAGTAATAGAGAGTAAAGGGTTGGTTTACAAGATAAAATCAGCAAAACCAAAAAAAGTGGTAGATCCAACTGGTGCTGGAGATGCCTATCGAGCGGGTTTTTTGGCAGGGCTCGAAAAAGGTTTTGATATAAAAACATGCGGACAAATGGGGTCGGTTGCTAGTTCGTATGCCGTTGAAGAATACGGGACGCAGGAACATAAATTCACAAAAGCACAGTTTGCAAAGAGATATAAAGATACATATAATAAAGCTTTGGAATTATAATCTTGAAATTCAAAAATCAAAATGCAAAAGTCAAAATTACAACTCAAAAGTAAAAAATTGGGAGCGTAAACTTTTGAATTTTTATTTGTATTTTTGAGTTTTGACTTTCACCTTTTGACTTACTATGAAATTATACGATGTTAAGGACTTATCTCTAGCTCCTGAAGGAAAGCTAAAGATTGAATGGGCAGCGCAACAAATGCCGGTTCTTAAAAACATTCAAGAACGATTTGAAAAAGAAAAGCCTCTGAGGGGATTAACTATTGGTTGTTGTTTGCACATAACTTCAGAGACCGCTAATTTGCTTATAACTTTAAAGTTAGCCGGAGCGAAAGTTATCGGTTGCGCTTCCAATCCTTTATCAACACAAGATAGCGTTGCTGCGTCCTTGGTTAAAGATTATAAAATCCCAGCCTATGCCATAAAAGGTGAAAATAGTAAGATCTATTACAATCATTTAAATAGCGTTTTGGATACTAACCCTCAAATTACCATGGATGATGGAGCTGACCTTATTCATCTTTTGCATACGAAAAGGAAAAGGCAATTAAAAAATATTCTTGGATCATCAGAAGAAACTACAACTGGTGTTATTCGTTTGAAAGCAATGGAAAAAGACGGAGCTTTAAAAGTTCCAGTTATTGCGGTTAATGATTCAGATACAAAATATCTATTTGATAATCGTTATGGCACTGGTCAGTCAACAATTGATGGAATTCTTCGGGCGACAAATATTTTGCTCGCGGGAAAAACATTTGTGGTTGCTGGATACGGTTGGTGTGGTCGAGGAATTGCAATGAGAGCCGAAGGAATGGGGGCAAATGTGATAATTACAGAGGTAAATCCTGTGCGAGCCCTAGAAGCGGTAATGGATGGATACAGAGTAATGTCGATGAAAGAAGCTGTTAGACTGAGTGATATTTGCGTTTGCGCAACTGGCAACAAACATGTAATCTCGTGGGAGATTATACAATTGATTAAAGATAGTGCGATCATTGCTAATGCTGGACACTTTGATGTTGAGATAGATATGGAAAAGCTCAAAGCGGAAAGCTCAAAGCGGAAAATAAGATCTAACT
>JBBTXK010000017.1:0-1837 GCA_038062315.1 Patescibacteria group bacterium | reverse complement strand
CCAATTTTGTCAAACCTTTTTTGGATGGTTTTGGCGGATTCATCTGCTGCCAATATGCCTTTGCCTTTTGCAACCATAGCATCAGCTGTAGATTTCAGAAGTGTGTTATTCATTAAAAGATTATATCACATTAATAGTGAATGTTTTTACTTATTTTTATACCATCATCAGAAACAGACAGCGTTGTAACTTTCTGTCCCCTCTTGTCTTTCTTAACTCCAGGAAGATCAAACCATTTGTTTTCGTGAGTTATAACCGATATCGAAACGAAGCAATCCTTCTTTTTTCCTGAAACCAAATCATCAACACCCCAAATTTTTGTATATTTAGATTGAATCGTCTTATCTCCCGACCACCCTCTCCCTTCAACTGCAGCGTCTAATGCTTTCCCGGCAACTGCGGCCAATATGCCTTCCTCAAATCCTCCACTTCCTAACACTAAATGGATTCCCTTTTTATGAGTATTTGGGTCTAAGCAAGACAAAACAGATGGCAAAAAATCACCGGCATTAATTAAGATTACATTAACCCCAAATTTCTGACAGGCATTTATGTAGTGTGCGTTTCTGTCACGATTCATAAGAACAACATTGATCTTGTCGGGCGTTGCCTGAAAAGTTTCTACTGCTTCTGACAAATTTTCTTCGATAGATTTTTTAATAGAAATTTTATTTTTGAGTTGAGGCGGTCCAAATAATTTATCCATATAATCAATATCTGTTGGCGTACCCATAAGTCCCTTATGAGAAGAGACAGCTATTACAGAAACTGCTCCAGGAGTATTAAGTTTTGCCGCTTTTGATCCTTCTACTACGTCGTTAACCATATCTAGTTTTAAATTCCCTGTGCCAAAAACTCCTTCCAGGGTTGGCAAGGCTTCTCCGTACTTATGGATGTGTTTTCTACCCTCGGACCCGACAACTTCCAAAACAAATGGCACATCAGTTAGGGAGGTTCGCATAGCATCTACTCCTGCCTGATCAATTATTTTTTCTCTTTTGATGGACTCTTCTTCGGTTAGTAGATCTTGCGGAGTAAAACCGCTATCTTTTATAACTTTTGAAACACTTATTGCAGTAAGTTCCGTAGCGCGAGTAACGTAATGTTGAACTTTATTCATTTTAAAAGACTTAAAAGACAAAGACATTATAGGAAATTTTTTTAAGAAAGTCCATCTTTTATTAAAAGATAGAATCTTTACAAATGATATTAATGTCAGGAAAAAGTCAAGCGAACTTTTCTAGTTTGATATATTTTTAAAAAATTGGAAGTTGTGGCAATAATTGATTCGTTGACAAAAGAAACAATGTTGGTATATACTTTCAAAATCGTATGAAAAAATTGCGCCGCTCAAAACTACAGAAGCAAAATATTCATCGTAACTTGTCAGTTAGTGCACTTGTAGAAAAAGCTATTAAGAAAAAAGAGGTAGTATCTTCTAAAACTGGAGCAGTGGTTGTTTTTACTGGAAAATACACTGGCCGTTCTCCAAAAGACAGATTCATAGTTGACACACCTGAAGTTCATGATCAAATTGATTGGGGCAAGATAAATATGCCGATGGCTAAGGAGAATTTTGAAAGATTGTATAAGAAGATCAATAAATTTCTTTCTGATCAAGAGGATAATTACATTTATGACGGTTATGTTTGCGCTGACGAAAAATATAAGATGCACGTTAGGGTGATCTCGGAATACGCATATCAGTCGCTTTTTATTCAACATCTGCTTCGACGTCCCACCCCAGAAGAGCTTAAGAAGCATACCCCAGCACTAACTGTAATTTGCGCTCCAAGTTGCTTTGCAGATCCTAAAATAGATGGAACAAACTCGGAAG
>JBBTXK010000016.1:0-17805 GCA_038062315.1 Patescibacteria group bacterium | reverse complement strand
CAGGATATTTAGTCTAGAAGATTTAAAGCTGGTTTGTCAAATCCTGAACGGTTACTAAATCACTTCTTGACAATACTTGGGGTAAAAGGTGATAATAAAATTACCAATGGAAAATAATAAAATGCCGCAAAAGACGAAGGGTCGCATACTCATCGTTGAGGACGAAAAAGAATATAGGGACATACTGGCGGAAAAGCTTCAGGCAGAGGGGTTTGAAGTTTTGATGGCAGAAAATGGACAGCTTGCCTTGAATCTTATGAAGAATGCTGATGCTGATCTTATCCTGCTTGACATGCTCATGCCGCAAATGGATGGAGCAACATTCTTTTATCACCTGAGAAATACACTCAAGAAAGATATCCCGGTTATTGTCTTAACAAACTTTACTGAAATGCCCTATCCACAAGGAGTAGCAGGTTTTATTGTGAAGGCAAATGAAAGTTTGGACGAGGTTGTAAGCAAAGTGAAAAAAAATCTGCCCGTAAAACTATGATTACAGAACAACGTATGTGGACAAAGGGAAAAGGATGGGAGATTATTTCTAATAACAATCTAAAAGATAACGCTCAGTTAGTTTTTCTTTTTGGCGACAGTACGCTTCTTAAGGCCCCCCAAAATTTTAGTGAGGTGAAAGAGTTTTATCCAAACGCCCACATAGTTTCCGGGTCTACCGCAGGGGAAATCATTGGGACCCAAGTTTTAGATTATTCGCTAGTTGTGACAGCCATAAATTTTACAAATACTCCGCTTCAGTTTGCGAAGTCAAAGATTCAAAAAATGGAAGATAGTTTGACAGTTGGGGAAACTTTGGCAAATGCTCTCTCAAAGGAAGGGCTCGTACATGTTATGGTATTTTCTGACGGACTCCGTGTTAACGGTACAAATTTGGTAAAGGGCCTAATAGGGAAACTTCCAAAAGAAGTTGCGGTGACCGGTGGTCTGGTCGGCGATCAGGATCGTTTCAAGGAAACATTTGTTGGTTTGGATAGCGTACCTGAACAAGATAACCTTGCTGTAATTGGCTTTTATGGAACTCATATTAAAATCGGTTATGGGTCTATGGGAGGATGGGATCCGTTTGGACCCGAGCGGTTGGTTACCAAATCAAAGGATAACGTTTTGTACGAACTTGATGGACAATCGGCTCTTGAGTTATATAAAAAATATCTTGGGGATCAAGCCAAAGAACTGCCTGCATCAGGGCTTCTGTTTCCCTTGAGCCTTCGGATAGAAGGGAAAAAAACAGGACTTGTCCGCACTATTCTTGCAGTCAGCGATCAAGATGGAAGCATGACCTTTGCCGGTGACATACCAGAGGGTTCCTACGTTCGGCTCATGAAGGCCAACTTTGAGCGTTTGGTGGACGGAGCAGCTGGTGCTGCGAGTATGAGCCATGTACCTTTCGTTGATGTTTCACCGGAGCTTGCCGTTTTAATAAGTTGCGTCGGAAGAAAACTTGTACTCAAGCAACGGGTGGAAGAAGAAGTGGAGAGCGTTAGAGATAAATTAGGGCAAACAACTACTATTACAGGATTTTATTCGTACGGCGAAATAAGCCCTGTAAGTCCGACTGAGAAGCAATGTGAACTTCACAATCAAACAATGACAATCACTACCTTTTCTGAACATTAAAACGAGGCTGTCGTTGACGTTTTACCTCTAATAATTAATGCATGAGAATACATGAATAATTTAGTTTTGCGTCAGATCAGAAAAGCTTTTGGAGATGAGAATAAGGTTCCCCAAGGACTGTCTCTTTTCCTTCAAATCGTTAGCGATACTTACGATGGATTCGACAAAGATCGGGACTTGACCATAAGATCACTTGAGCTTTCTTCCCAAGAGCTTTTAGAGGCGAACCAAAAAATTCGCATGGAATCAGAGCGACAGAAAGCGATACTTTTGGCTTTAAGATCTGCCACTGCGGTTCTTGAACGTAATGATGTCAAAGAATGGCTTACTTCAAAAGACGACGCGGTCCGTCTTGCAAATCTTCTCAAACAACTTGTAGAAAGACAGAAGCAACATGAGGTAGAACTTGAGGATTCAAAAGCGAGAACCGAGCAAGAAAGGGCAAAAAGAGAAGCAATCTTGCAGTCAATTGGCGACGGTGTTTTCGCCGTTGATTTGAACTATAGAATTATACTCATGAATCCTGTAGCAGAGCAATTGTCTGGTTTTCTATATGCAGAATCTTTAGGGAAATACTACAGAGATATTTTCAAATTCGTCCAGGAGAAAAATCCTGACTCCCCTTACCCGTTATTCGCTGAGGATGTCATACGCACAGGAAAAACTAAAAAACTCGCAAACCATACAATTCTTGTAAAAAAGGATCAGACTAAGTTGCCAATTTCTGATAGTGCCGCACCTATTAAAGACGCTAAGGGAAATATTTTTGGATGTATAGTTGTTATTAGAGACGCCAGCCGACAACGGGAAGTCGAGCGTATCAAGGATGAATTTATCTCAATCGCCGCCCATCAGCTAAGAACTCCTTTGGGGAGTATGCGTTGGATTATAGAGATGTTGCTCACATATAGAGAAGTTCCGCAAAGAGTTCGAGATAAAATCGAGCTTATCGATAAAGCCAATAAGCGTATGACAATACTTGTGAATGATCTTCTTAATGTCTCTCGGATCGACCAGGGAAAAATGAAAAGCGAACCACAGTTAACAGATATATGTGAGATTATAAAGGCAACTGTTCTTGAAATGGACATAGAAGCGCAGAAAAAAAATGTTGCGATAGATATCCGCTTGAACGACTCTATTCCTAAGATGATAATTGATCCCAAGCGATTTAGGGATGTCGTTGAGAACCTTTTATCTAATGCTATCAAATACAACGTAATGGGAGGAAAGGTAGTAATTGCTGCAATGCTTGCTGCAAATTATATTTATATAAGTGTTTCCGATGACGGAATTGGTATACCCAATAAGGATCAGGAACGCGTGTTTAGTAAATTTTATAGGGCAGCAAACGCAGATAAAAGCGACACAACAGGTTCGGGTTTGGGATTATTTCTTGTCAAATCATATGTTGAGGAATGGGGAGGAACGGTTCGATTCCAAAGCGTTGAAGGAAAAGGAACTACATTTTATCTGGAGCTTCCATTCAATGTGAAAAATTCAACCTAAGTGTAGCCTCAGACAGGCGTAAACTGCAAGCACCATGAAATTGCATCTTTTGTATGAAGTAGTGTATTATTTATAAAACTATGAAAAGGTTGTTAGCTTTGTTTGCTCTGTCATTAATTATTCTTGTGGCTTTCCAAAATAGATTAGTTTTGGCTGAATCTTTGGAAAGTGTTTTGTACCACTCTCCTTGTGATACTCCCATTCCCTACCACATTGGCACTGTTGATTCCCGATTCAATATGACTCAGGAAGAATTCTTAGGCAATATTTACAAGGCAAGTAGCATTTGGAATAGAGCTTACGGAAAGAATTTATTTATATATGATCCAAAGGGACCACTGTCTGTAAACCTTGTCTACGATGAAAGGCAGTTGTTAACCAGTCAAATTAATGAGCTTGATCGTGAACTTATGCAAAAGAAAGATACGATAGTCCCAGGAATTGAAGAATACAAAAAAAGATCAATAGATTTTGATAGAAAAGTAACTGCCCTAAATCAGGAAATTGACTATTGGAATACTCACGGAGGGGCCTCTCCTGCGGAGTACCAAAAACTAAGAGACGATCAAATAGCCTTACAAGAAGAAGCCAAGGAACTAAACAAAATGGCTTCCTTGCTCAATCAATCTGCCGCTCAATATAATTTAAAAATACGAGAATTAAATAAAACAATAGAGGAGTATAATGAAGAGTTGAAGTACAAGCCGGAAGAGGGAATTTATATATCGGATGAGAACGGACGAAGAATAATTATTTACTTTAATATTTCCAAAAACGAACTAGTTCACACTCTTGCTCATGAAATGGGGCATGCTTTGGGCATAGGGCATATCAATAGCACAACTTCAATAATGTATTCTCGAACAACTGAGATATTGTCGTTATCTAACGATGATCTTACTGCGCTAAGTACTGTCTGCAGAAAAATAAGTGTATTTGAGGCGATTGGCAATAAAGCTAACTACGCAATAGGCATAATACAACAACAAGGGCTTAAAGGATTACTTGACGAAATTAGAAGAAGCAATTTTATAAACCCAGAATAAACTTAGGCTACAAAATATCCCTTAGAGAAAAGCATTAAAAGAATGAATAAAAGAGCTGCGCTTATAGCAGTGTATAGCACTTTAAATAGTTTATTCTTAATTAAAGAAAGACCAATAAATATCGGGAACATAGGAAGAATGTATCTTGGAAGGCCGCTAAAGGTTCCAGTTGAAATCGGAATTAAAAAAGCAATTACTGAAAATATTAAATATGACAATCTAATTTTTGCCTTCCAGGCAATATAAAGCATTATACTTGCAAAAATAAAAGTTGAGAACTCCAGAATCGCCACAAACCATTCGTATTGTCTGGGTGAAACAGTGAAAAATATTTTTAAGTATCTAAAAATTGTTTGGGGAGGAAAAACAATACTGCCCACCTCCCTATTGTTTTGAAAATTTCCTTGTACTTCAATAAAATATAGCGCGTTCCCCCATCTTACTAAATTCTACAACGAGTATCCAATTAGTCCTGCGGGAATTGTGAGAAGTGAAATTGCTTTGGTTTTTAATAAGGTTTTTTCAGCAATATAAAATTCATAGAGGAGTGCTGGCAAAATAGCTATTCCAACAAATCTTGTTGCGGTTAGAAGCATGGCAAAAATAGACGCCAAAAGCCAATTTCGTTTTCTTGCGAAATAAAAAGATAGAATTAAAAGAAGAAGAAATAAACTTTCTGAATAAATTGCAGCAAAGAAAAAACTCGTTGGAAAAAGAAGGAGGAAGATAAAACTCCACATTGCAGTATGTTTTTTATAATCGAGTCTAACGAGTTTGTAAAATAGGATAAGGCTTATCAAAAAAAAGATACTGATAAGAAAAAGAGCTGTAAAGTACTGTATTTCTGAAAATGGCAATGTATTTCCAAAAATTGAAGCAATGAAATTTATTGCCAGAGGAAAAAGCGGAAAAAATCCGGCGTTTACTGTATATCCCTCCTCCGCGATTAATAAGTAATAAACCCCGTCAAAATTTGCCCAAGGAGAGATTAGCAAGTTTGATACTAATGTTTTAGAACTTTCCAAAAAATAATTTATAGAGGTATAGTCGTAGCCTTCTCTATACGCCATAAATTGATTGGCAATTAAAATTGGGAGAAACAAAAATACCCGCCACGTTAAGAACAAAAAAATTATCTTTTTTATCACTCTGTTTTTCTATCCCTTCTCTATCATTTCCTCAACTTTGCTTTTCGCTTCTTCAACTTGAGATTTTTGGACTATGGAACAACTAATCATTCTCTTTTCTAACCTTTACTACGGCTTGTAAATTCTTGAACCAAGCGATTCTGTCGTTTTTATTTGGAATCGCAAATTCCGCAAGGGAACTAAGTTTCCTCTCAACTTCTTCTATGACTCCAGAAGGCGGGGGAAATCTATTTCTAGTGGCTAAAGTAAGGTAAAAAGTTTCAACAAACCATTTAGTCGCCTTACGTAACTCCTCCTTATCGCTATTTAGGTCCTCTGAAAGCTTATTAACTTCCTCAGCTTTTGCAAAGATTTCTTCTCGAATTCTGCGTAACTCGAACCATTTAGTTTTTAACCAACTTATTTCTTTTAAGAAATCCGAAATGTCATTTCTAAAAAAATATATAAAAATAACAAATCCTACCACAAATGTTATCGGCCATTTAAATGTCTGTAAAATATCCATTCCTTACCTCCAAAAACTAAATCCTTGCTTTTTGATATATTTTGATGTCTTGACTATTATCATAAAATTCAATATACTTGACAAGTTAAAGACTGGTAAGTGAGCGTGATGCCACGACCCAGTTTTTATCATTTTTACGGAATAATTTTAAAGCTGTCAATCTGAGAATAATATTTTTTCTTCTTTTGTCCTGTTTCAGGGTGCATTTTAAATATTTTAAAGTCTCCCTCTTTTCTGCCAATTTCTTTTGAATGAAATACTATATTTGTTTTTGTCCAATACTTAAACTTAATCTGGTCCGCTTCTATTTTTAGTTTTTCCCTAGCATAATCATCAACCATGCATCCCGCTAAAATATAAACCTCTGAATTGGTTACTTTAGGATTTGCAATTCCCGATTCATCAATAAATAAACATAGGTTTCTCATTTTATCTCAAAAACAAAATCCCTTAAAAATTTTATTTATTATCTTTTCTGATTTATTGGGTTTTATTGTAGGCATTTTAGTCAGTTTGTTTCCATGTTCCTTTTTTTAGTACCGATACCACCTTGCCGGAAAGCCTTACTCTTTCTGTAAAAGGAATAACAGGGTAGTTTGGATTTTCAGGCTTAATATACACATAAGGAGGGTTATTGTCTGATATAAATCTTTTTATAGTTGATTCTCCGTTAACATCTGCCAGAACAATATCTTCCGAAACAAACTCTTTTTGATGTTTTACCAAAATAATATCTCCCTCCTCAATACTAGCGTTTACCATAGAGTCTCCAGAAACTTTAAGAAGAAATACTTCTTCATTTAATTTCGAAATATTCGGAGATAGTGTTTGCCACTCCCCAGAAATCTCAATAGCTGCAATTGGAGCACCTGCGTGTGAGATACCCAAAAATGGAACAACAGGAGGTTTTTCAAGCGCTTCATAGCCCAATGGCAGAATTACTATGCTTCGAGCGACCGATTCATTGCGTTTAATTACCCTATGTTTTTCAAGCTTGTTAAGGAGATCTAGAACCGATTGATTAGACGAAACTCCTAATTGTTCGCGCATTTCTTCAAATGTTGGGGGGTAGCCAGTATCTTTTATATAATTGTAGATAATGGACAGCGTTTGTTTTTGACGTTTTGTAATAGGCAGAGTTATGATACAAATATTACCCGACTATTTAGTCAGTTGTCAACTACAAATAACTGTATCAGTATTTAATCAGACATTCTAGGAATTTTTATCACAAGTTTAATAAACTTCATAAAATGCTATAATTATTAAGATGAGAAAATGGTTTATTTTGATTGCGGCCATATTCATTTTTGCTCTTCTTGGATTTTTATATTTCCAAAATAATTTTCTTAAAGGTGAAGGGAAAAAAACAGTAAAAGCAGTAACTGCAGTTGCAATATTATCCCCTACTCCGTCGCCTACGCCTATTCTTACTTCTACGCCAACACCAACTATTGCACCCCAAAAACCATCGTACTCAATTGCAATTTTTGGCGATTCCATGGTAGATACTATGGGAGAAAAGCTCGAATATTTGCAGGAAATCCTAGCGAATAAATATCCGCAAACAAAGTTTAATCTATATAATTACGGGATCGGCGGACAAAATGTAGAACAGGGACTTGCTCGTTTTGAAAGCACATTTGTAAATAGAGAAAGACATTTTCCCCCATTGCCTGAGTTAAATCCAGACATTTTAATTATTGGGTCTTTTGCCTATAACCCTTTTCCAACTCACGACAGAAACAAACACTATGCCCTTCTTAGAGAACTTGTCGCTAAAGCCAGGACTTTACATTCTCGTATTTATCTGTTGGCTGAGGTAGCTCCTCTTAAAATTGGTTTTGGAAAAGGCAAAAATGGAGTGAACATGCTGGAAGAGGAAGCCTCCAAGCACGCGATACGTATTCTTGAACAATTGGATAATATAGTTAATCTGTCATTATCAGAAAATATTCCTTTGGTCAATATCTATCATCTGTCAAGAATCGATGGTGTCTACGGTGATCCTTATTATGTCAATCAAGACGACGGAATTCACCCGTCTTTTGCGGGCCATGCTTTTTCCGCAGACCAGATCGTACAAAAAATTACGTTTGATTAAATATGTTAAAAATACTGATTTTTATTTTACTCACGATATTTTTTATTAGATATGAAGCGACATCTGTTCACGCGATTGCAGATCCTTTGTCTGCCCCAAACAACAAATTCGGCATACATATACTTTTTCCGGGAGAGCTCGAACAGGCCGCAAAACTTGTAAATTCAAACGGCGGAGATTGGGGGTACGTAACAATTCCTATTCAGGCAACAGATAAGAATGTTGAAAAATGGCAAAAATTTATGGATGACGCAAAGACGTATCATATCATTCCGATAATTAGAATTGCCTCTGAGAACTACTTCTTTGATACCAGAGTATGGCGAAAACCAGAGGAGTATGACGTTTTGGACTTCGCCAATTTTTTAAATTCTTTAAATTGGCCAACCGTTAATAAGTATATAGTTGTATTTAATGAGGTCAACAGAAGCGACGAATGGCAAGGCAATACTAACCCGCAGGAGTATGCGCAAATCCTAAACTATACGGTAGAAGTATTTAAGTCATTGGACGAGGATTTTTTTATAATCTCAGCAGGGCTTGATAATGCTTCCGCAAACGTTTTTGAAAGTTCTATAAATCAATATGATTTTATGCGCGAGATGCACAAGGAAGTGCCGGGAATATTTGGAAAAATTGATGGTTTGGGAAGCCATTCTTATCCAAATCCAGGCTTTTCGGAGCCCCCATGGGTAAAAACCACAAAGAGCATAAGTAGCTTTAAATTTGAAAGAGAGCTTGCGGAAAAACTTGGAAGGAAAAAAATACCTGTTTTTATAACCGAGACCGGCTGGTCAAAAGAGGCAGTTTCGGAAAGCTTAATAGGAAAATATATTAAAGAAGCGTTTGAAACGGTTTGGTCAGATGGCAATATTGTCGCAGTAACCCCATTTCTTTTGCATGCAGGAGCCGGGCCCTTTTTTAAATTTACTCTCATAGACTCCAATGGTAATCCCAACTCTTCTTATTTGGCAATTGCCGAAATCTCGAAAGTAAAAGGAATGCCGAGACTTCAGGAAGAGAACAAGATTGAATTGAATTCTTCAGTAAGTGAAAATCTACCCCTAAAAACTTTCAAAAACGAGGACCAGTATGATGATAGCAGTGTTTCCATCAGCAAGGCAAAAATTACTACATCATTTTTGAAGTGGTTTTTTGAGAGCATAAATGTGCTATAATTGCTTCTATAATATGGCTAAGGATGTTTTCGGGGAGGTATTTAACAGCATAACGCATGGACAGTTAAATATTGATGAGTCTATTGGCTTAATTAAATCTTTTTTAGAGGAGAAGCCAAGCGGGGAGTACTGTCTTGTAATTGGAACTGACTCGCATGAGAGAAACAGCGGGTCTTTCGTTAAAACAGTAGGCTTGGTAACAGCTGTTCTTGTTCATAGGAAAGGGTTTGGTGGAAAATATTTCTGGAAAAGAAAAGATTTGTCAAATATCCACAGCCTTCGAGAAAAAATATATGCGGAAACTCTGGAGTCTCTCAGCTTTGCTTCAGTCTTTGTTCCGATGCTAAAAAAAGCCCTGAATGGCAAGTCCCCTAACTACAACCTTGAAATTCATATAGACGTTGGGGAACATGGCGATACGCGGGATATGATAAAAGAAGTTGTAGGTATGGTAACAGGCAATGGGTTCGTAGCTAAGACAAAGCCTGAAGCATATGGGGCTTCTTACGTAGCAGATAAGCACACTTAACTAAACTCAAATGTCAAAAGTCAAAAGTCAAAAGTTAGAATGGGAGAAGGCATCAGAAGTAAAAAAAGGGATTGATGATATTCTTAAGATTTTGGACTTTCCCCATATTGATTCTTCAAGAATTTTCTGCTATAGAACGCAGGGATCAAAGGCGAAAGCCTACGCACGAATTTGGTCAATGCCTAAGATTTTTCAGTCGGCACTAAGCATAAAACCAGCATACGTAATCGAAGTACTATCGAAATATTTTGATAAGCTGGATGATGATTCAAAAAAAAGAGTCCTCATTCACGAACTATTACATATTCCCCGCAATTTTTCTGGAGCTCTTGTCCCCCACAGGACCAGACACCGCCACCTCCAAACGCAAGTAAGTAAATTGTTTAGGGAATACCAGATAAAGTCAAAAGGCAAAATTTAACTTGTATTTTTGACCTTTGACCTTTGATTTTTGAGTTAGGATTATATGATTACCATAATTCATGGAGACGACATTGTCTCATCCCGAAATTACCTTCAAGAAGAAAAACAAAAGAAAAAGGACAGCGTTTCTTTTGACGCTTCGAAAATTACAATTCCCGACCTTGCGCAGAATATTCAAGGATCAGGGCTTTTTAGCAGTACAAAGACAATATTTGTGGAAGATTTTATATCTCGGTTCAAAAAAACAAATAAAGATGCCAAAGGAGTAATGGATTTTATAATTAAAAATAATAAAACATGTAATATTTTTCTGTATGAAGCAAAAGAAATCCCGAAAACTGGCTTATTTGCATTTAGAGGCGCTGTTGTTAAGCTATTTAAGCTGCCGCAAAATATTTTTATTTTTTTGGACAATATAAAACCAGGGAACCCCAAGAATCTTATTTATTTGTTTCACAAGACATTGGAGGCAGGCGTTAAAGAGGAACTGATTTTCTTTATGATTCAGAGACAGATTCGTTTGCTCTTAGCACTAACCCAAGGCTGGAATAACAACGGCACTATTGATGAGATAGTACGTCTTTCTCCATGGCAAAAGGCAAAGATTGAAAGACAAGGAAGACTTTTCGCACAAGACCAATTAAAACGAATTCATAGCTTGCTTTATAAAATAGAACTAGGGCTTAAAACAGGCAAGCTAAACCTAACCCTTCCTCAGGCTATTGACTTTCTTTTGCTTGAAATATAATATGAGTAAGATGAATATTAATCCCCAAATATTTAAGGGATATGACATTAGAGGAATATATCCCAAGGATATAAACGAAGAGAATATCGTGCCAATTGTTAAAGCAATTTACACTTTTCTTATAAGAGACCGCAAAGAACAATCCCCTTTTAGGCTAGTTGTTGGAACTGATATGAGAACCTCTTCGCCTTCTCTTACTAAAGTCGCGATCAAAACATTATTAGAGCTGGGAGCAAATATAATAGATATTGGGATTGTTTCTACTCCCACTTTTTATTTTGCAGTCTCTCATTATGGTTACGATGCTGGTATTCAAATAACGGCATCTCATAATCCTAAAGAGTGGAATGGAATCAAGATTGTCAAAAAAGGAGAGAAGGGTCTAATAAAAATCGGAAAGCCAACAGGAATAGAAGTAATAAGAGAAATGGCAATTAATGGAGAAAGTGTTAGTTCCAAAGCAGAGGGATATGTAACTAGGAAAGATGGAATTCTCACGGAAGAAGTTAAGAATGCGATCAGAATCGTTGGGAATCCTAATATTAAAAAATTCAGAATTGTGGCTGATGCGGCGAATGCGATGGGGTCGCAATATATAAGTGCATTATTTAGTAAAGTTCCATCAGATCTTATTAAAATGAATTTTGAATTGGATGGAAATTTTCCAGCTCACCAGCCGGATCCATTGCAATCAGAAACACTTGTCGACCTCCAGAAAAAAGTGGTCAGTGAAAAAGCTGATTTGGGACTTGCGCCTGATGGAGACGGAGATAGGCTATTTTTTATTGACGAAAAAGGAAGCATTGTCCCGCCAACAATCATAACGTCTATTGTTGCTTGGGATCTTTTAAGCAGAAATCCTGGGGAGAGGATTCTTGTTGACATTCGTTATATTTTAACACCTTTTAAGATAATTAAAGAAAGCGGGGGGAAACCCGCAGTTACAAAGGTAGGTCATGCCTACATTACAGAAGAATTGAATAAGAATGGAGGAATTTTCGCTGGAGAATCCTCCGGCCATTATTTTTTTAGAGATACTGCTAATGCAGAATCACAAATGCCAGTAATTCTAACTATCCTAAAAGTCTTAACTGAAAAAGATATTCCTTTCTCCCAAGTCGCAAGTATGTATAGAAGAAGTCATGAATCCGGAGAAATTAATTTTAAGGTGACGAATGCAAAAGAAATTCTTGAGAAGGCAAAAGAAAAATATCGTGAAGGACAAGTTGAAACAATGGATGGAGTAGCCGTTAGCTTTCCTTCCTTCAGATTTTCATTAAGAACCTCAAATACAGAACCGTTGCTTCGTCTGAACGTAGAATCCTACAGTAAAAAAGAAATGGCTCAAAAACGAGATGAGTTAGTAAATCTTATTAAGTCTACAGAAGGATAATCCTTGATAATTTTTGAAATTATCTCCATAATAAATCTATGTCTGCGTTTGTTCTTAGTATTTCACAAATTGACAAGAGAGATATAGATATTGCCGGAAAGTTCGCAGCTGAACTAGGCGAATTGTCCCATATTGGAATTCCAATGCCAAAAGGATTTATCGTTACAGCTTCCTGTTTTAGAGAATTTCTAATTGAAAATAAATTAACCCCAGCTTCTGCGGAAAAACAAGTTATGCGTGGATTCATGTCCAATGATATGGTAAGTAAAATAAACAATGCCTACAAAGAATTGGGAGGGGTGCTTAAAGAAAGCAAAGTGAGCGTAATTTCCTCATCGCCCTTTAGTTTTGAAGCTACACATTATGAAGTCAAAGGAGACGCCAATTTAATACTCAAGATAAAAGAAATTTGGGCAGCACAATTTAGCAAAATTTCACTGATTAAGAATAGTATTAACAATACCAACGATTTGCATAAACTAGACATTGCGATAGTAGTTCAAAAAAAAATAGAAAGTGAAAAAAACGGAAGAATTTTTACAGAAGATCCGGCAACAAACGACAAAACCAAAGTCGTAATAGAGCAAGGTAAAAATACTGCCCATTATTTAATCTCAAAAAAAAATCTTGAGATAATATTCAAGGGCCATTTAACTAAGGCCAAAAGATCGCATAGGATATCTGATAAAGAGGCTATTCTGCTTGCATTTCTCGGAAGAAAAATTGAGAAGTATTTCTACTTTCCTCAGGAGATAAGATTCGCAATCCATGGAAATATAATTTATATATTAGAAACAAAACCTGTAACCAGTATTGTACAGCCTCCTGTGGGCTCCTTGTCTCATACTCCTCACAAATTAAAAGTTAAAAGACATATTTTGTTAAAGGGTGCATCCAATTTTCCAGGAATCGCAACAGGACCTGTAAAAATAATCACTGACTCGAAAGATTTGCAAAAAATAAATCCCCAAGAAATTATTGTACTTTCGGCACTGGCTTATGATTTGTTTCCAAAGATTAAGAGGGCAGGGGCAATAGTAGTAAAAAACCATTCACTTACTGGCCGCGATAAATTTCTGTATAGAATAGAAGTGGGCAAGCCATCGATTCTTAATGTAAGAGATGCTGGCAAAGTATTACATACGGGCAATGTAGTGACTGTAGACGGAGCAAAAGGAGAAATATATAAAGGTGGATTGAATTAACGATATGCCCAAAATAAAAAAGATTACGGCAAGCGAAATATTGAATGGGTATGGTGTTCCGACTGTTGAAGCAAAAGTCTTCTTGGATTCAGGAAGTTTTGGTGTCGCATCTTTTCCAAGCGGGAAAGGAGGTATTTATGATGCTTTGGAATTGGTAGATCATGATGCCAAACGTTTTGCCGGACAAGGAGTTCTTAAGGCTGTTGGAAATATTTTGAGTCCAATCGCGCCTTCCTTGGTAGGCAAAGATGCTCTAAATCAACCGCAAATAGATAAAAAAATGATAGAGCTGGACGGAACACCAAATAAATCTCGCCTCGGCGCAAACGCGATATTTACAGTTTCAATGGCAGTTGCCAAAGCAGCTGCCACAAGCTCTAATCTTCCTCTTTATCTTTATCTTAGGCAATTCCTGCCTAAAACAAATCCGAAACCAGAAGTCCCAATTCCTTTACTTAATTTAATAAATGGAGCAGTAAATCCTAACAACCAACTTTCCGATTTTAACGAATTTTTAATAGTTCCCGCGTCTTTTAAATCTTATGAAGAGTCTCTACAAATATGTAGCTCTGTACACAGTTCTCTAATTAAAGAACTTGAATCAAAAAATTTAACAAACATTAGGCAAAACGAAGATATAACAACTCAAAATTTTTCATCCAATAAAGAAGCGCTCCTTTTTCTAAAACAGGCTGTAGAAAATATTTCTATGAAGCATGGATTTGACGTATTTTTTGGAGTCAACAGCAAAGCCAACAATTTCTTTAACAATGGAAAGTATCAGATAAGAGATTCGTCTGCATCTCTATCGTCCGACGATCTTATAAATTTTTATGAAGAGCTGAGTAAAAGCATTCACCTTTTATACTTTGAAGATCCTTTTTCCCAAGATGATTGGACAGGATGGGAGAATTTTTTAGCAAAATTTTCACAAAGGACAATAATAGCAGGTTGCGATCTAACTGCGACAAATCTTGAAAGACTGCAAATAGCTTTAGACAAAAAACTAATTAATGCAATTGTTATAAAACCATCTCAAGTTGGAACAGTAACGGAATCATTAGCAATTGCACACGCAGGAAAAGCAATGGGATTAAAAATAATTGTTTCTCATAGGAGTAACGAAACAAATGATGATTTTATATCTGATTTTGCTGTGGCTGTTTCTTCCGACTATGTCAAGCTGGGATCTCTTACAAGAGGAGAAAACATTTCAAAGTATAATAGACTTTTACAGATTGATAGCCAACTTAAAGTATTGTAGCTATGGCGAAATTAATTTTTGTTAGACATGGTGAATCTGAATGGAACGCTAAGGGCGTGTGGACAGGATTAACGGATATTTCTTTAAGTGAGAAAGGAAGAGAAGAAGCGATACTTGCCGGCAGTAAGCTTAAAAATTCTAAGATAGACCTTGCATATACGTCTCCACTTATTCGAGCGAAACAAACACTTAGTGAAATAAAAAATGTTTTAAACTTAAGCAATCTTGAGACGATTGAAAACTTAGCGCTTAACGAACGCGATTATGGAGAACTAACTGGAAAAAATAAATGGCAAATAGAGGAAGAGGTCGGGAGAGATAAATTTCAAAAAATTAGGAGGGGATGGAATACTCCAATACAAAATGGCGAAACTCTAAAAGATGTTTATAATCGCGTAGTTCCCTACTACCAGAGTGAAATTTTGCCCAAGCTGCAAGAAGGGAAAAATATTTTAATTGTTGCTCATGGTAATTCTTTGCGTGCTTTGGTTAAATATCTCGAAAACATTTCAGACTATGGTGTTGAAAATCTTGAGATCGCAACCGGAGAGATTTATGTTTACGAAATTGATCAAAATGGAAACATTATCTCAAAAGAAAAACATTTATCTTAAGATTTATATTGACACCTTCCAGGTGATCTGAGTGGACACCTAACCATCAAAGCGAAATAAAAGGCTTAATTAGGATTCCGTGTTGATTTTTTAGTCCTCTTTTGTTTTCCTCTAGGACGTACCTTATGGTACATCCCTCGGGATCGCTTATCTTGGTTGTAGAAATAGACGAACCATTTAAGGAAATGTTCCCATCTTTCTTTTTTAAGTCCTCTATGAGCAAGCCATCTTTTACCTTAGTGTCCAAATTGTCCCTCTATCTCATTTGTTGTTTTTGGCATTAGTGGATGTCTTAGAAAGGTAAAGCTTGTATAAGGCAATTCTTGTAGGGTGCGAACAGCTTTTCTTGGTCCTTTATGAATATGCCACCAGTTGTAATCAATATCATATCTTTTTTCTTTTAAAAACTCATTGTTTGTCTTAACCCATTCATTAAGTTTTCCCCTCCACCACTTTAATGCCTCTTGTGATTCAATAAACCATATCCAATCAGCAATTCTTTTAAGCTCTTGTACTCTGTAGTCTTTAGAGTATCTTCCTATTGCTGCAATAATGCCTCTGTGCATATGGGCAAGACAGACTTGATGGGGAGTATGGGGAAATACTGCATTTATTGCGCTAACAATTCCAGTTCCTCCGTCAGAAACAATACCATTGAAGATATAGTCTTCCTTTATCTTTTCTAAGTCCTTTTCTATCCTTGTTGCTGCTTCTCTTCCCATGGTTGATATACGAAGTATTGTTAAGTTTCCTGATTGCCTATAAACCATCAAGACAAACCATCTACCAAACCAAAGGCCATCTATTAGAAGATATGCTTCCTTGTTTGGGTTTTGAATAAAAGGGGGTAAATCTGGAGGATATTGCTCTAAGTATGCATGAAATTTCTCAACAAGATGTTGGATTGAGTACCCGGAAAAAGAAGAGAGCATTTCATACGTTAATCCCCAGAGGACATATTGTTTAAAGAAAGAGAATATGTCAGTTTTCCTTACGTGTTTTTGATATACCCTTGTCTTTTTACATGCCGTACATCCATACCTTTTCTTACCTGAAGGAGTTCTACCCCATGACGAAAGTACTTTACTACAAGATATGCATCCTGGACGTGTAGATGGCATTAAGTTTAACTTTACAAGAGATAAGGTTAGTAAATCAAGAAGATCGATTAATTATATCAACACGAAGTTTAATTAAGCCAAATAAAATTACGAACTCCCCTTTTGGCGAAACTTTATTAAAATGCTCAATTGAGTCTGAGACTTTTTCGCGTCGAATTTCCTCATGGATTTTGGTTAGCTCGCGGCATATTACGATATCAATATCGCCCAAAATTTCCTTAATGTCTGCTAGAGTTTCTACTAATCTATGGGGAGATTCAAAAAAGATTATAGTTGGATGAACTTGTTTAAATGTTTTAAAACATTTAAGTTCATTCAGAAGATTTTTTCTTTTCCCTTGTTTTTTCGGCAGATAGCCTAAGAATAAAAATTTATCTGTTGGCAATCCAGATACAATGAGTGCAGAAATTACAGATGATGGCCCGGGAATCGACTCGACATTTATTCCCAGCCTAATACACTCCCGAACCAACTTAAATCCGGGATCAGCAATTGTAGGTGTCCCGGCATCAGAGACCAAAGCAACATCCACTCCATTATGTAATGCGTTTAGAATCTGAGGAGTCCTTTTAAATTCATTTTGCTCGTAGTATGAAAGAAGCGTTGCTTTAGTGTCTTCCAGGGAGTCCTTTTGTCTGGCAATATGTTTGAGAAGCTGTCCTGTATGCCTTGTGTCTTCACATGCGATTATTTCTGCCCTACTTAGAATTTCAATAGTTCTAAGACTCAAATCCTTTAAATTTCCTATTGGGGTGGCAACTAAAAATAAAGTTCCCAATTAGAATTTCCTAACAATTCCAACCGCTTTTCCCTGAATTGTTAAGGTCGTTGGATAAATAGGCTCCATTTGTGAGTTAGCAGGCTTCAGCGCGATCCTTCCATTTTCATTATAGAATCGTTTGAGAGTGGCGAGATTGTTATCAACAAGAGCAACGACTATGTCGCCATTGGCAGCCACTTCTGTTTTTTCTATAACTACATAATCTCCGTCCAAAATGCCATCTTCTATCATAGAGCTACCCTTGATCTGGAGAACGTATGCTGTTTTTTTGCCTGAGATCATCGATGCTGAAATCTGAAAAGAAGCGTTGGGATCGGTATGAGGTTCCAAAGGCTTACCTGCTGCGATATATCCCATCAAAGGCAGATCAATAGATGGATGACTTCACAATGAAGCGTCGGCAATTTTCTGGTCGATTATTTTAAGTACTCTTGTATTTCCATCAACTTTCTGAATATAACCCTTATCAACAAGAGACTTAATAAGTGCATGGACAGTTGAGTTGCTTTTGTGCTCTGTAGCTCCTGAGATTTCTGAAAGAGTTGGTGAATATCCATATTGCCTTTGAAACTGCGCAATATAGTCTAATACTTCTCTTTCTTTTC
>JBBTXK010000015.1:0-4147 GCA_038062315.1 Patescibacteria group bacterium | reverse complement strand
GCTGCCCTAAAAATGAGGGCTATTGGGAGTGGGAAAAAGGGTCAGTATTTACCACCAAAAACCGAAAGTGTCCCTGCTGCCACTTTTGGGCCCACATTAACTCCTACTCTGGAACCAACAATTGTACCAACAGCTACTCCAACTCATGTACCTACCTCTATTCCCACTCGGGCACCAATACCTACACGAGCCCCTGAAGCTACCCCAACTCCAAAGCAAGAATTCGTTCCAATGCTCGAGAGAATTGAGGTAGGCATCCCAGGAGTTATAGTCGAAAAGTATCCTACAGATATAATAGATATAACCTCAACAATTGATCAAGAAAGTAAAGAAAAGTTGCATGCTCCCAACCCACATAGACCAGAAAAAGTAGCATTCTCTAAATTTCGTTCTGTGATTCATAAAGATACTATGATATATTGGAATTCACGGACAGATAAATATTATTCATGGCCGTTTGGAGAAAAATCCCCCCGTTTGCAAAATTTTCCCGAAATTGAGGAAAGCAAACACTATTCTCTATTAGCAGATGGGAAAGTTATATACCCCGCAACGAGACCTCATGCAGCGACAGGTAGGCCGCCAATTCCATCGCCTCTTGTATTGGTTTTAGTGGATATTAATCAAAGAACAAAAACAGCTATACAATTGCCACCCGAAGACAACTTTGAAGTTGACACTCGGAAAAAAACTCATTATAAATTGAGTGAAGATGGCAAAAAATTATTGTTAGAATCTAAGAGCGAAGAGCGTATTACAGAACCACGCGGGAGATATGTTATAGATACTGAAAGTTGGAAAATTATATATCATGATGATGAGCTTGACGGATATAATAACTTATTAAGTCATGATGGCAACTTACTTTACAGACATACCGATTGGAATAAGGGATCAATTGTTGATATCAGAACAAAAATGAAAACACCTGTAAACTGGCCAGCTAATTTGGCTAATTATCGTGACCGTAAATTTGGAAATTCAGACTTGTCATATATTGTAACTGGAGTCGGATTATTCCCAGCTACCAGTTACGTAGAAGGACAATCGGGGTTACAAGTGCGAACCCCAAATGGCTTTTATCTTATAAAAGCTAGTGGATACGAATTGGAGCCTTATAGTATTGACGATAAGGGAACCATTATTACTTATCGTGGTGAAGTATTTAAGTTTCAAGATGGCATATATAAACTTACAACATCAGGTACCGATAAGCTACTTAATGTTACAGTAACTTACTTGGGTAAATAGTATCTTTACCAAAATCAACTTTGGAATTATTTAAGCATATTCCGAGTTTTCATTGATATTAAGTTTGCTTTTCCTCAAACAGAAAGGTTTCGAAGTTTTGGCAGCAGTTAATTATGCTCTATTGGTGTAAGAGCCATCCCGGGTGTCGACGATTATCTCATCTCCGATATTGATAAAAAGCGGAACTTTGGTTGTTAATCCATTTTCCAATGTTGCGTCTTTATAAACATTGGTTGCCGAATTTCCTTTGACTCCTGGATTTGTGTCAGTAACTTTCAATTTTATTTTTGGAGGAAGAATAAGGCTTAGAGCTTCATCTTTATAAAAACTTATGGTAACATTTTCTTCCTCTTTTAAATAATTACTGCCATTCAGATTTTTGATAGGAACTGATATCTGCTCAAAAGTTTGAGGATCCATAAAATAGCAGGAATCATCATTGTCTTTATAAAGATATTGAAGGACTTTTTTCTCGATTCTCACAGGATTTACTTCACTGTTACTTCCAAAGGTTTTTTCAAGAGTTGTTCCTTTTCTTAAGCTTCTTACTTTCACTTGTACCACAGAGCTTGTTTTTCGAAGATGCATGTTATTGTAGGTCAAGACTTCAAAAATATCCCCATGTTCTTCAAACGTTACCCCGGGCCTTAAGGATGTTACAGGAATCATATAATTCCTATTTTATCAAAATTGAGCAATCATTGGCAATACGCCCAAATGTTCCTATTAGCTAATAATCGAATTCCGACCAGGGAGGATTGGTGAGGCGCTCATTCTGTTCAAGATGATTTATTTTTTCAATGTCGTTTTGCTCAAGACTCCATGTAATTGCTTTAAAATTATCTTCAATCCTTTTTGGCGTTGCGCTTTTTGGAATTGCGACTACTTCTTTACTAATTATCCAGTTTAATATAACTTGTGAAGGAGTCACTTCGTATTTTTTCGAAAGTTCTTGAATAAGCGGAATATCAAGATCACTTGCGCGCCCTAGAGGCGAGTAAGCTGTTATTGCAATATGTTTTCCGTCACAATATTCTTTCATCTGTATTTGATTAAACGTGGGATGGAGTTCAACTTGGTTATTGGTTATTTCAACATCTGTTCTCATTGCATCCTCCAAATGATGGATGGTGAAATTTGATACTCCGATTGCCCTAATTTTTCCCTTAAGTTTAAGCTCATTCATTGCAGAGAGTGTTTCTTTGATTGGAATTGTGTGGTTGGGCCAATGAATTAGGAGAAGATCAATGTAGCTGGTATCAAGTTCTTCAAGATAGCGATCACAGTTTGAGAGAACAGTTTCTTTAGAGAGGTCTGTTGGTGGAATTTTAGTTGTGAGGAAGATATCTCCTCTTTTTATTCTACTTTTTCTAATTGCTGCTGCAACTTCTCGGTGATTTTCGTATCTGTCTGCTGTGTCAATATGTCTGTATCCTACCTCGAGGGCCTTTAGGACAGCTCTCGTACATTCATCCCCTCTTAGCTTCCATGTGCCAAGACCAAGGATCGGAATGCTTGTATTTTGATTAAGACGAAGCGATTTCATAATTATTATTGTATCACATAATAGTATTATTTTTTTTGGAGATGTCCAAGGCAACACAGGCTACACCTTTCAGGTGAACTAGCCAGACACCCTACCTTACTTTTGCGAAGCCGCGTTTGCCGCTGTGACGCCAGGGGGATTCGAACCCCCGATTAATGGGCTGAAAACCCACTGTCCTAGGCCACTAGACGATGGCGTCTCACAGGTATTATATCTAAAATCCCTATTTTAAACAAACTACTCTATTTATTTTAACTTTCCTCTTATTTTAACTTACCTCGGATTTTCTCAACTATATCTTTTGCCTGATCTTGTCCGCCAAGACCAAATGCAATTCCTCCCGCAATTGCAAGCATCGCTACAAATCCAGTAAATAATATCCTTATCAAATCTGTTGCTACACCCAGCTGATTAAGAACAGCCAAGACAACAAATACATTTATTGCCCAGCGTGTTGCAGATGCGATTCCATTGGCTGTCGCTTCCGATAATCCTTTTACGGAAACAAAAACCAAATCATGCGCAAGTCTTCCCAGTACAAATCCAACAACTGCAATAATCGTTGCTACCAAAACATTGGGCATGTAGAGAAGGAATTCATTAAGAATAGTTGCGACTCTTGGTAAGCCCCAGATGTCTACTGTTGGCAAAAGAAACATTACAATTACAAACCACCTGACAATCTCAGAAAATATATTCGTCCATCTAAATTCTTCTTTTGCTTCTGGCACGCCGTATCTTTGAAGCATAGCCTCTATTTTAAAAGCTCTAAAAATCCCCTGTAGCACTTGTTTAATAATTGAGGCAATAATTACGCCTATGAGAAGAACTATGGATCCAGCAATAATTTTTGGGACAAAGCTTATAATCCCGGCAATTCCGCTATTTAGAGAAGTCAGGAGCGTTAGACTAATATCTTTTGTCATAAATATTTGTCACCTCCCCCCTTTTTTATATTCGATCCACAGTTAGCTTATGGACTTTTCCTTACATTGTCAAGAGCATAGAATTCCTGCTATAATTCCATTTAGGGCCGGTAGCTCAGTGGTAGTCAGGCGAAGCCTGATTTAAGCTCTTATGTTCGTTGTCTATGTACTCAGGAGCAATTTGGGTAAAATATGTATTGGACAAACTGCGGATTTAGACAAAAGATTGTTAAAACATAACGGTGTTTTAAAAGCAAAAGCTAGAAGTTATTCGAAAATTAATAAAGGTCCATGGAGAGTGATTTATAAAGAAGAGTATAATACGAAACAAGAAGCTTTGAAGAGAGAAAAATACTTAAAATCTCATCATGGAAGAGATTGGTTAAGAAAAATTATGGGCCGGTAGCTCAGTGGTAGAGCAGGA
>JBBTXK010000014.1:0-2711 GCA_038062315.1 Patescibacteria group bacterium | reverse complement strand
TTTCCTATACAAGTTGTTATATGAAAGCCATCAAGCCAAGGCAAATGATTAAGGTCTTGGAACAGAAAGGGTTTAGGTTTGTAAGACAAAAAGGCAGTCATAGATTGTATAGAAAAGAAGATCTAAGAGTAACAATCCCTTATCACAATAAAGACTTAAAACCAGGTACGCTTCAAAACATCCTAAGGCAAGCAAGAATTAGAAAGGAAGAAATTTGATTTCCCAAAACTCCTAAAATTTGCTATTTATACCCTAGGTTCGAAGCTAAACAACACCGGGTGTTGAAACCTGTTTTAATATTTTTTGATAGAATACATTAGGGGTATGACCCTTCGACCCTTCAACAAAGTTCAGGGTCGTCCTGAAGTTCTTGAAGGACGACAAGCTCAGGCCATCGGCTCTGAGGTTCAGGCTCGAAGAGGTCATGTTGAGGAATTCGAAACATGAAAGTAGGGAAAACGTTATATGTTGCAAAAAGAGAAGAGTGGAGAGAGTGGTTAGAAAAATTTCATGATAAGGAAAAAGAGATTTGGCTGGTTTTTTATCGAAAGAAATCTGGTAAACAAACCATTTCCTACAATGATGCGGTTGAAGAAGCCATCTGTTTTGGCTGGATTGATAGTATTGAAAAGGGGATTGATCATGAGAGATCTGCGCAACGGTTTACTCCTCGAAAACCAAAAAGCCAATGGTCAGAGGCCAACAAAGAAAGAGCAAGAAGACTTATAAAAGAAGGAAAAATGACAAAAGCAGGACTTGCAGTTTTGGGAAAATAAAAATTTGGCATGGTACAATAGTTATATGAACATGTTTAAATCAACCTCTGCAAAAACTCCTAAGGAGTATATTGATTTAATCGTTGAGCCAAGACGTTCGGAGATAATAAAGCTTCACGAGTTTATACAAAAATGCGTTCCCAAATTAAAGCCTTACATACAAAGTGGTATGATTGGTTATGGAAAATATCACTATAAATACGCAAGTGGTAGGGAAGGAGAGTGGTCAGTTGTTTTGCTTGCTTCTCAAAAAAATTACATTTCTGTCTATGCGTGTGGCGTTAAGGATGGCAAATATATTGCAGAGGCACACAAAAAAGATTTTCCAAAAGCAAGTATTGGGAAGTCATGTATAAGATTTAAAAAAGTTGACGATATTGATCTTCAAGTTTTGGCAAAAGTCATAAAAGAATCCGAAAAATTCCCTATGGGGAAGAGGGATGATTAAGTAAGTAAATTGTATTCTTGACAAAATCTCCCGATCGGGGGAATTTGTCAAAGCCATGAAAGTGTGATTTCTGTAAATTACTGCAGCCAAATTCCCGGAGCGCCTACTATACCATCAGGAGAAATTATCATACTATGTACGCCAGGAACCAGATACGCACCAAAGGTATTATCATCTGTTTGTGTTTCTCCTGGTTCAATTGTCATTTGGACTCTGCCAAGAGTAACAGTTATTGTCTCGACTCCACGATTTGTCATCTGCAATTTCTGATTAGCTTTTACTATTAAGCAACGAGGTGTAGGAATATTGTCTGGCGGTAATGGATTCAAAGTTAACCCTGCAATATCACCTATCCCGGAATCCCAACAAGCACCTGCCGCAGGAATCTGTGCCTCGGCCGGTTTTAAGCTACCTTCAGCATCCACAAACCGAAACGTGGAGAGGATTTGGTCAAAAAATGTTTCTTCTTCACTGTTTTCTATTATTGGCTCAAAGAAATTAAAGTGTACGATGTAGAAAAAATTTTTTGTGCTTATCCAAAACTGATGAGGGCAGGTTTCTGGATCTTCTTTTAAACCATAAAAGACACTCGCAGAACACACTACTGCTTCTTTCCAAACCCCATCGTTGATTTGTAGTTCCTTTTCTGTTAGGCAGTATACATTCGTTGTATCGGATAAGCCAATTTCACCAGCAACGGTGGGACACTTTGAGGTGGCAGCATACATTTTTAGATAGGTAGAGTAATAGTTATCTGGTTTTGCTTTTTCGATTATGGTTATTCCGCCAGCTATTGATTCTACTTCACCATTTTTGATTTGCTGTAATTGTACAAATGGAATACTACTGTCTTCATACCCCCTCCAATGATCTGGATACTTAAATTCAAATTTGTATTTTTCGCTTTTATACGTTTTCCAATTTGCAGTTTCATCTGGAGTTGGAGTCGGTGAGGAGATAACGGCAGGGGGCAATAGATAATCGTCTGAAATGGACACTGTGAAAAAATCGATATAAAGAAATTTAAATAATAGAGCAAACACAAATGAGGATAGAATTAATAAAATCGCAATGGTTTTTTGTTTGTGAGAAATTATTCTTGAATTATTTTGTGCCCGTTTTAATCTTAACCCGAAGATTATTTGCGCAACTGGTATGATAATCGGAATTATTACTACTAGAAAAAAAAGAATAGATGCGAAGAGTTCAGAGGGAAATACATCGAATGAGATTAATTGAATTATGATTACAAATAGGATAGACAACGAAGAAACTACTCCTATAGCACCAAAAATAATCAAAACCAATGGCAGGTAGGATTTTTTTGGAGGTAATGTTTGAGGTGGCGAATGCGTTTCTTGGGAAGGCCCGTTTTTACTTTCCATAGCTTTAGTATTCCACGCAGCCAAACCTTTGTCAATAATTAGTGGCTTGTTATACGTCTTCTGAATTGTCTCTTTAAAACGACACCTCAACTGTCCTAGACT
>JBBTXK010000013.1:0-2486 GCA_038062315.1 Patescibacteria group bacterium | reverse complement strand
CCTGCCTGCGGAAGCGGTTCTTTCCTGATTGGCGCATACCAGTATCTCCTTGACTGGCACACAAAGTGGTATAACGAAAACAACCCCGAAAAATACGCAACCGGTAAAAAGCCCGCTGTATATAGAAGCAAAGCCGGATGGCAACTTACAACTACTGAAAAGAAAAGGATACTCCTGAACAACATTTTTGGCGTTGACATAGACAGGCAGGCCATTGAGGTTACAAAACTGTCGCTTCTATTAAAAGTGCTTGAAGGAGAAAATGAAGAAACCATTGGCAAAACCCTCGCATTATTCAGGGAAAGGGCTTTGCCGGATTTAAAGGACAACATAAAGTGCGGGAATTCTTTGATAGGGCCGGACTTTTATAATCAAACAGAATTTGGATTTGACGTAGGGGCAGGTCTTGCACCTGCCCAAAAAGGGCAAGCGCAAGGGTTGCCCCTACAGGACGACGAAATCCGCAGAATAAATATCTTTGACTGGAAAGATGAAGAGAAAGGCTTCGGCAGGATAATGAAAGAGGGCGGGTTCGATGCGGTGATTGGAAATCCGCCGTATGTTCAGTCTCGCTCAGGTCTTTTGGCAGAAGCAGATAAAGCCTATTACATGGCAAAATTCAAGACTACAGAGTATCAAATTAATACCTATGGCCTGTTTGTAGAGCAAGGGGTTAACCTTTTAAAAGCAGATGGAATACTGGGCATGATTATACCCAATTATTGGTTGGCAACCGACTACGATAAAAAACTACGAGATTTCCTATTTCTCAACAATAACGTAATTGAGCTTGCAAATGTCTATAAGGTATTTACCAATGCGACAGTTGATACTTTATTGCTTTTTGTTTCACGGCCGCGCAAGACTTTTTTTCCAAAACAATTTCTTGTTAAAGGAATTGACCGTTCGCTGAAAACCATTCCTGACAGATTGTTGGCGGTTTCCAAGGGGCAATGGGTATATCAGCAAGCGTATAACGTTGAGTCCTCTGCACATGATGTCAAAGTTAGTTTCACTGAATCGTTAGTGTTGCGTGGAAATGCCACTCTTGGTGATTACTTCAGTTTTAAGTTTGGCATGAAGCCTTATGAACAAGGAAAAGGCAATCCACCCCAAACTCGTGAAATGATGAATCGCAAGGTTTATGATTCAAAAACAAAAAGAGATGATACATATAAACCGCTATTACGTGCGCGTAACGTCAAGCGGTATCGCTTAGAATGGCAAAAGGACTGGATAAAATACGGGGAAAATCTTGCAGCACCGCGCGATCCTGAAATTTTCAATGGTCCAAGAATCCTGATACAACGAATTGTCTCAGGCAAATGTTTAGATGGAGTTTATATTGATAAACCTTTCATCTGCAATACTGATGTAATCACGCTAAAACCACTACCAAGACTCAAAAATACTCTCCATATTTATTTCTTTGCAGGAATACTGTTATCAAGGCTCTGCAGCTCATTTTTGAAAAGTCAAAATGTTAATTTAGATAGAGAAGCCTTTCCTAAAATTAACGCTAATACCCTTGAAAGGTTTGTAGTTCCTAAAATCAATGCTTCTAACCCAACAGATAAGGCCATGCACGACAAGATGGTCTCGCTCGTTGACCGCATGCTTGAACTCAATAAAAAACTCAAGAAGACAAAAACCCCTCACGAAAAGGAACTCCTTGAGCGGCAGCTAAAAATCACGGACAACCAGATTGACACTCTCGTCTATGAACTCTACGGGCTTACGGAGGCGGAGATAAAGGTGGTGGAGGGGGGAAATCGTAGTATTCTGTAGGTTGGGTCAAGCGCAGCAGACCCAACACCAATATAGATTTGATGGGTGCGCTTTGCTTCACCCATCCTACAAGATTTTGGGAGGTTCAATATGATGGAGCA
Source organism: Patescibacteria group bacterium (assembly GCA_038062315.1). GTDB lineage: Bacteria > Patescibacteriota > Microgenomatia > Levybacterales > UBA12049 > JACOXT01. The sequence continues at coordinate 597 of JBBTXK010000013.1, read as the reverse complement.
GAAGGAATACGATGAATATCAAAGCTACTTGGAAAAAAGAAAGCAATCGATTATTACTGAGCAAGAAAGTGCACGATTATTTGATAAGTCAATCTTAACATTAGCCGCTGGTGCTCTTGCGTTATCAGTAACATTCATAGACAAAATAGCACCGAGTCCAAAGACTTACAGCATATGCTTTCTGATAATTTCATGGATTTTGTTTTGTATTAGTTTGCTTTCAACATTACTCTCATTTCTTACAACCCAAGAAGCATGCCGAAAACAAAGAGATATTTTGGACCAAAATCTGTTAGGCAAAAAGGTAGAACATCGAATTAGCTCAGATATTTGGACGAACAGATTAAATTATATCTCAATTTTTTGCTTTATCTTTGGCATTCTCTTCTTTCTGATTTTTAGTGCATTAAATTTACCTTAAAGGAGGAATAAAAGTATGGGGAACAAAAAAGCTGGAATCATTACTCCGAAGCCGGCAATAAAGCCATCTACCGGCTCAGGAAATCGTGGTGCTGTTACGCCTAAACCACCAGTTAAGCCACCAGAGAAGCCCAAAAAGTAAGCTTTTTTTCTTGAGTAGGTTGGGTCAAGCGTAGC
>JBBTXK010000012.1:0-1219 GCA_038062315.1 Patescibacteria group bacterium | reverse complement strand
TTTTTCACTGCCAGGCGGGGAAAAAATACTTTCTGCAATTATTTCATTCAGAGGAACGAGCTTTACAAAAGGAGGATGATTATTGGTTGGGTCCTCAATCCAATTCACGCCCTTCTTATCCAACTTTGAATTTTGTACTCGATTGAATCGGGGATTGAACTTTGAATTTGCAGCTAGTTGCTGCACCCTATACATTACTCCCTCTGTAAACTTTTTCCTACAGACTGGACAGATCTCGCCTTCCTTATTGATCTCTTCTGGGCTTTTGGAAACTTTACAAAGCCTATGGCCTGCAAAATGATATTTTCCTTCTTCTGGATAAAACTCTATTGTATATGCTATCTTACAATTATCCGAAACGTCTTTACCGCTATTTTTCTTCATTTGATAGGCAATTGCTCGCCCAATATCTACGTAAGAAAGAGTTTCCAATGTTTTATCTATCTCAAAAACCGTTGCTTCTCTTGCCATTTTTGGCAGAGAATGTGCATCTGAAAAAGAAAGAATCGAACGATTGTTAAGTTCGGGAATTTGCCAATTCATCCAAGGATCAGACGAAATTCCTGTTTCTATTCCATATATATAGGCCGCTAAATCGCCAAAACATTCAGTGATTGAATCAAATCCGGAAGCGCTGCCATAAACGCCAAAATGAGGCGTCCAGACATGGCATGGGATAAGAATCACTCTTTTATCTATCTCAAGAGCAAGTTCTAAAAGATTTCGGCAGGAAAGCCCTATAATCGGCCTTCCGTCCGCTGTGAGATTGCATCCTCTAGTACGAAGCGCCTCGCTTATCTTTTCCGCAGTTTCTAGACTTGGAACAGAAAGAAGGCTGTGGATTCGCCGAAGTTTGTCGCCTTCTTTGTAAATACTTGCAATCTCTGTTGACAGAAGAAATCTTACATTTGTTTCTCCGGATTTTAATTTGTACATTCCCTCCCCTGATTCCTCTAGCAAACTTTTTATTTCCCGGATCCATAACGGGTGAGTCCAATCCCCTGTTGATAGAATATTTATTCCTTTTTTTATTGCCCATCTCGCCATCTCAGGTAAAATCATTTGCTGGGAAACAGCTCGTGAGTATTTGGAATGAAGATGAAGATCCGCAACAAATTGCATTAATATCATTTTAACACAAACACTCCCTAGATAGAATAATCTCAGCGATTCTCATTATGAAAATTAGATTGTCATAATAAACAAAATTAGCAAGCCA
>JBBTXK010000011.1:0-8775 GCA_038062315.1 Patescibacteria group bacterium | reverse complement strand
CTGGAAGAGCTTGGAGCGTATCAAAGCCTAAATTGTAATTCGGGACAAGCTGCCGATCAGTTAAAAAGAAGTCCGAGCCGACAGTTTTTGCGAAGATTGCCAAATCTTCTTTTGTATTTTTTGCGCGCGCGATTTTTCCGCACTGTAAAGCCCTATCTACGAACTCCCGCATGGGTCCGAGCCAACTGGAACCGGTTTGCTTTATTCTCTCAATCTCCTCTGTTATTTTCAGTCTTTCTTCGAACAATTCGTTCTTCTTTGTCTTGTAAATTTCCGAATCAATTATTTGGTCAAGAAAACTATCTAAAAGAAAATTCATTTTTTTATCTAAAATTTCCATTTCACTTTTCAGCTTCGCAATATTTTCTTCTGACAATGACAATTCTTTCTCTTCGTCTCTATCTAACCACCGATACCAATCGTTAGCCCATTCCTGCGGAAGCGCAACTTTTTCCAGCATATTTCTTATCTGAATTTCCATTTCCGGCTCCTGAAGATATCTCTGCGTACATGGTTTTAATTTTTTGGTACAGCGGTAATATATGAACGTCTGAGACTTGCCATTTTTATATTTTTTAATCTTTTCCTCACAGGTTATAGCGGCATTACATTCTCCGCACCTAGCAAGTCCTGTAAATGCGAAATTATGTCCTTTTCCTCTTGGCCTCTCTATCTTTTTGGATTGCTTCTGTACTTCATCGAATAATTTTTTGGAAATGAAAGTTTTATGAGAAGCCTGATAATATTCTCCGTCGTATTTGAGAATTCCGATATAAAACTTATCTTTTAACATTCTCGTTATCTGATTTATTTTTAAAGGTTTGCCATCGGATTTTACAATGCCAAACTTATGCATATATGAAGCAATTACAGTAAAAGATTTTCCGCCTTGGGCGAATAATTGAAACGCTTTCTTAATAATTGGGAATGTTTCAGGGTCAGCTTCTATAGTTTTATCAGCTTTATTATTTATGTAGCCTAAAGGGGCTTTCATGGGCCAGATTCCAAGCCTTATCTTGTGTTTCATTCCTCTTTTTACATTCTCGGATAAATTATCAACGTAGTATTTGGACTGTCCGAATGCGATTGACAGCATAAATTTTCCCTGAGGTGTGGATTCGAACCAGAAAGAGGGAAATTTAAGGTCAAGAAGTTTTCCGGTATCTAAAAGATAAATAACCTTCCCGCCGTCTATGGAATTTCTTGCCAGACGATCCGGATGCCACGAAACAATTCCTTGAGCTTCGACTTTTTCTATTCTTTTTAATACTTGAGCGAATTTTTCTCTGCCCGGAATTTTGGCAGTTTTTGCTTCCGTCACAAAATCAATTACTTCTAAATGTTCTCTGGCAGCAAATTCTTTTAGCTCGGCAATTTGTTGATCAATAGAAAGAATTTGTTTATTTTTTTCATCCGTTGATTTCCGACAGTATGCTATATATTTCATGGCAGTCTCTCTCCTTAATTTTTGCGTTTTTTCTTCTCTTTTAACCGGCAGCTTGTCCCGAATTACAATTTAGGCTTTGATACGCTCCAAGCTCTTCCAGACCTCCAGAACAAGCCTTTGGGAACTTCTGAGAATTCCCTGTCAGTGAACGTCTACGAAAAAATTCGAACCTCTTTCTTATTAAAAAGGTAGTCGCTTCCGCTCCTACTATTTTATTTGCCCGGCCTTCGGCCTCGCTCCAAAAACTGTCGGCGTAAAAAAACGCAAAAAAAATCTTTCCAAAAATTCTTATTGCAGACTTAGCCCTTCTAATCTTAAATCGCTTACAATCTTTTTGTAGTCAGGAATAGTTTTATTAACTAAATTCCAAAATTTCTTAGAATGGTTGAATTCTTTCAAATGACATAGTTCATGCACCATTATATAATCACGAATTTTTCGAGAAAGGAACAGTATTTTATAATTAAAGTTAAGATTCTGTTTCTTTGAACAACTACCCCAACGTGTTTTCTGACTTTTGATAGTGAGCTTATTGAATTTGAATTGATAATGTTTATTATTCAAGAATGTAAACCTCTCAGTGACCAAATCTAGGGCTTTATCCTTATATAACTCGTATCCATTACTCCCGAATGTTAATTTCTGCTTTTTGTTGAGTCCTTCGAAGAAATCCAGCTTTGAAATAACCCACTGTGATTTAGCAATGACATATCTGTCGATTGAGTTTGCAGGAAATGTTTGGGGAACAGTAACAATAAAGTTACCATCGCAGTAAACGGCTAGTCTCATCCGTTTAGCTCTATTACTTCGACGGACTGAGTAATTGACGACTCGATTGTGCAGGTTGATCTGTCGCTTCATTAGAATTTTTTAATTACAATATCAACAAGTCTGTTTAAGAACTTAGAAAAATCTTCAACTTGGATTTTTCCCTTATAATCCTTTAGAATAAGTTCCTGAATAACTTGCTTAACGCCTTTCAGAAATTCTTCACGTTTGGACGAGTTTTGCCAACCTTCATCAAGGATAGATTGTAATCTTTTTGAAAGTTCTTTAGATAAAGCCAATAAGATTGCTTGATCTGTTTTTTGTAAATATTCTTGAGAAATTACGAATAATCCATATTCTTGTAAATTAAGACCTAATTCCCTTGCTTCATCTGATTTACTTTTTATATCATTCATCAATTGATAGTAAAGTTTAATTCGTTCAGAAAGATCAATTTGATGTTGTTCAAATTCTCTACGAATAGCAGTTAATCTTTCGCTAAACTTTTGAAACACGGGGTTCGTATCAATGTTTATAGAAATTTCCTGTTTAAGCATTTTTTCCAAATTTAAAGCTTTTTCCTCATCTTCCATTTTGTCGAGCCGTTCAAGAGTATAAATATCATTAATTTTTAATTCCCTGAAGTTTTTAGTAATTCCTTCATAATCAATTTGTTCATGGATTAACTTTTTTACTTTTTCGCCGTATTCTCCAAAAGTTGGAATGTTGCCAGATCTAAAAGCGTGCATTGCTAAATCTTCAGGATTAAATTCGTTTATGAATGCTATGTAAACACTAGTGATCCATTCAAAATTACGAATATAATCAGCTAAAAATGGATCAGGGGAAAGAACCTCAAATAATAGTTTGATCCTTGCGTACTTATCTTTAAAATATCGTTGTTTACTTTCGTTGTCAATGAAGATCTTTAGGCATCGTCTTAAATTCTCAATCGATGGGTCTTCTTGATTGATCCCAGTAAAAATGTCTTTTATTTCATTTAAAACTTCAAGGAATTCTTTTTTTAAATAATCAAGATCAATGAGTGCCGAGTCAATAATGCTTTCATCAAAATTCAAAGCCTCGTAAAGGTTTCTGGTAATTCCATAGTAGTCAATAATTTTCCCACATCCCTTATTTGGATATACACGATTTGTTCGGGCGATTGCCTGCAATAAATTATGATCACGCAGAGGCTTATCAAGATACATCGCTTGTTCAATCTGTGCGTCAAAACCAGTTAAAAGCATGTCGCAAACTAACAGCATTTTCAAAGAGCTTTTTGAGTCTTTAAATTTATCGATAATCTTTTCTCGTTGGGATTTTGTCGTATTAAACTTTCTTAAATTTTCAGGATCGTTGTTTGGATCGCCAGGGGAGTAAATAACTTCCGTCCATTCTGCCGGAATTAATTCATCAAAAAGCTTTTTATATTTTGCAGTTGCCTCCCTGTCGTAGCAAACAACTTGCGCCTTAAATTCATTCGGCTCAATGTAAAGTCGGTAATGATCGACAATATCTTGAGTTACTGCCTTCATGCGTTTGTCGAGTTTTATTAAAGCCTCTTTTTTACCATAACGTCGCATGACTAACTGTTTTTGTTCGGGGGATAAATCAGTTGTCATCTCGTCAAATTGTTGGTCAATCTTCTCTTCATCAATGAAGAATTTTGAAAGACGGGCTTCGTATGTTACGGGGAGAGTTGCGCCATCATCAATGGCTTGCTGAATTGAATAATAATCAAGGTATCTTTCGCCCTGTTGACCAAAGTTTCGGTGGGTGTTTAAGGTTGTTTTATCAATTGGCGTGCCAGTAAAGCCGAAGAAAAAAGCTTTTTGCATTGAATCTCGAAGTTTTATTCCAGCGACTCCTTCATTTGATCTGTGAGCTTCATCAGAAAGAACAATAATATTTTCATTAGGGTTTTCTAGATGAATTGGTAGTTCGTTAAACTTCTCAATAGTTGAAATAAAAATACCTCTTTCATCATTAGTAATTTTCTTTTGAAGATCACGCATAGATGTAACTCGGATCACGTTTTTACCCCCAGAATTGATAAATGAATCATATATTTGATTATCAAGGTCAATTCTGTCAACCAAAACAAAAACTTTGGGGTTCTTGAGAGTCTTATCAAACCTCAATTTCCATGCTGAAAAAAACATGGTGAGGGATTTCCCTGATCCCTGCGTATGCCATATTAACCCTCGTTTCTTTTCACCATCTTGAACTCGTTCAACAATTTTATTGGTCGCTCTTAGCTGCTGGTAACGAGCCATTTTCTTTACTCTGCCATCTTTTGTTTGCTCAAAGACAATAAAGTTTTTAATTATATCTAACAACCTATCTTTGGTGAGCAGAGAAACTAATGTCATTTCAAGTTGTCCGTCTAATTTCTTTTCAAGCTCTTCATCTTTCCATTGCAAGAAATACTGTTCCTGCGCATAGGTGGTAGAATAAACAGTTTTTAAACCATCTGTCGCAATGTTAAAACAGTTTGGCCAGAATAATTTCATAGCAACTCTCTGATAACGAATTATTTGACCAATCGCATTTTCATAGCTAACACTTGTGGATGCTGTAGGGCTTTTTGCTTCAATATCAATGATAGGAATACCATTGAGAAAAACTAAAATATCCGGCCGTATATTTTCCAAATTTCCTTCAAAATAAAATTGATTCGTAATTACAAAATGATTATTTTCAAGATTATCGTAATCAACAACCATGTAGTCACGCATTTTCCCTGTTTCGGAGTTTTTCAGATTGACCCCATCTCGCATTAGCTTCAAAAAGCCTTCGTTTGTGTCAATTTTCTTTATTTCTCGGATAACACTCTGTACTTCCGTATCGTATGTGATGTTATTGATTCGCTTTATTGCTTCCGAAAGATAGGGAATAATCAAATATTCATTTTCCAGACTTCTCAAACCAGCAAATTCTTCAGGAGTAATATACTCATAACCCAAGTTTTGGGATAAGAATTTAATGACGTGCTTTTCAACCGTATATTGTTCATTAAATTTCATAGTTAGGTCTTTATTTCTTGAATCAACTTGCTTTCAAAAATAATACTTAATTTTCTATCTGCGTTTACGTGCTTAACATATTTATCAATAAAATCATCAAATTCTAAATTATATACCTTTAACAGCTCAATAATAATTATTGAACAATCGAAATCTGCCAAAAGGTCATTTGTTATATCCGTAGGTTGAAGTCTGTCTATGAGAAAAGAGAGGTGTTTATATGTTTTTAATATTTCTGCTTTATGTGTAGTAATAATTTGGTGAATTTTTGCTTTTATATTTATTTCCGTGTCACTCAAAACAATGACTAAGGTCGCTATATCAGCTAGATAACATTCCATGCAATATTTTTTTAGAAAAACTAGCTTGCTTTCTGTGGGAAATGGATTTCCTTCGTTATCACTATCAATCACAAATCTTGCAAGACTATAATCAGATTTCGATCCTACCATTTTCAACAGAGATTTTACGTTACTTTTATTATCACACTCTATTATTTCAACGTCTTTTGTCAACACTTCTGCTATTTTATTGATAACCTTCTTGTGTGCAGAATCTTCTACAAAAAATGTTTTTTTAATTATTTTTACTATCTGCGTTAATGAAACTGCTTCTCCTGCAAGTTTTCCTTTTGCTACATCGTCAATTTCTTTTTTGCATATAATTTTTCCTGATTCCCACACTAGAAATTGTGTTTTAGGGTAAAACTTTTTATTAAATATAACTCTAGAATGCGTAACCACGATAATTTGCTTATGATACTTTTTACAAAAGTTATCCAAAAACTCAAACAAAACAAGCTCAAGACTCCAATTTAGATGAACCTCTGGTTCATCAATTAAAAGTATGTCCGTTTCATTTCGTGAGACGTAAAGGTTGAAAATAAGAGAAAGTATTTCTTGCTCACCAAGGCTAAGATCATTTAAGGTAATATCAGTCCCACTTTTTCGGAGAATAACGCTGGGTGTCCCTTGGATAGGATCCCAATTTGTCGTAAGTAAATAATTACTAAATAATTTTGTAAGAATTAAGTTGAATTCCTTCTCTACTTTTTTAACAGTTTTTCGCCGATTTCCACCGGCTCGATCTAATTGTTCAAAATATCCAGCAAATAGTTCGCCAAAAGGTGGATAATTTTCAAAATTAGTGTCTTGCATCTGTTTTCCCATATAGTCATTGATAAGACTCTCAATTCTCTTATTCTGCTGTCTAAATTCTGTTAAGGCATTTTCTACTGTTTTTCTTTGTGAGTTTCGTTTCGGACTAAATGCAAGGATTTTTGTTTGATTTCCGTTGATTAGCCCTTGAGAATTTGCAGCCAGCACACTATCAACTTTTATAGCAGTTAGAAGTCTTGTTTTTCCTGTTCCATTCTCACCACTAATGATATTAAGACCATTAGTAAAACTAACTTCTTGATCAAATATGCCACCAAATTGACTAATTTTTATTTTTTCAACAAATAAATTCATGCTACTTGTACTTTCTGACTAAAAATATCTTGCATAAGCCCATTTTTTAAGTTTATTAAAAAAATTAATTGTTTACGTTCATAAGACATCTTATCGTCAATTGATCGAATCATTTCAGATATTTGACTCTGTTCGCTTAAAGAGGGACAAATAAAAGGCAAAGAATAGAAGTCTCCATGCTTTAAATCTGGAATCGTTGTGCTTCCAGCCCTATCTAAAATCATTTTTTGAATCATGTTATTTTGCAAAAAATAAACAAGAAATCTCTTATTTACTCTACTGCGATCAAAGTCGATCAAGAAAAAATTATTATGAAAAACTCCATTTACATCTGTTACTAATACTCCCGTATTTCCTGTTCGTGTCATCAGGACATCATCCTCTTTACAGATAACACTTTTCGGTGGATTATCAATGTATTCTGGCTTATCAAAATTTTTAAGATACTGATTCGTTAGATATAAGAATCTATTTTCGCCTGATTCTTGTCTCCTATCTCTAATCGCAATTTGTAGGCCTTGACGTACTTTACAGATATCTTGCATTGCAAATAATTCCCAATCTGAAGGAATTTCTCCAAATTTTGTTTTTTTGAATTTTTTGTGACTAACTCCTTTGGTTAATAATTCATTCATCAATCCATTTTTAAGTTCTTCTGACTTCTGAATTATCTGATCAGTCTTTTGGATTTCTTCATCAATAGAAGATAAAATTGCAGCTATTTTTTGCTGAATTCTTAACGGAGCGAGTGGAATAGGAATGTCTGATAGGACGCCTTTTGTTAGTTTTCCCCTTGTACCACCAGTAATAAAGTTGTTCAGATCTTCAAAATTCAAATACTCTTTTAAGAATGTTCTGTCTACGCCTGAACATCTAAGAACATGTGCATGATTATTAACCCAACTTTTATCATCTACTGAATATGCTGTATCCGCAAACTTAGACCAATCCGCTCCATCTTCCCCAATAAGCAGTAGTGGCTCGTTGAAAATAAAATCATTAACATAATCTACAATGCCTGTAGCTCCATAATAAGGAATATCACCCTTTGCCCTTTTCTCTTTAGAAATAGGCACTCGCTTATTATCAAGATTTTCAGTAATCTGTCCAAGTTTTACTTTTTGCCAATTACTTCTCATACCCTAATTCCTTTATAAAACCTGTAACTTTTTTGTTAATTTCATCTCGGTCTTTTTCCAATGTTTGTAGTTCTTTCCAAACCTGTTTTACGTCAATTTGTTCCTGCTCATCATTTGAGTCAATGTAACGTCTTACGTTGAGGTTATGTTCGTTTTCTTCGATCTCCTTTACATCAACAACTCTGGTGTATTTTTCTACATTCTGATATTGGTCGTAAGCCCTAATAATCTTGTCTATATCTTGTTTTCTGAGAGTATTTTGATTCTTACCTTCCAGAAAATCGTGTTCTGCATCTATAAGTAGCACCTTATTTTTCTTATTTTCAGGTTTATTTCTGTTAAAAATAAGGATAGCTGCTGGAATACCAGTGCCATAGAAAAGTTTTGGAGGAAGTCCGATAACCGCTTCCAAGAGATCATTTTTGATAATCTGCTCTCTAATTCTGCCTTCGCTACCGCCTCTAAAAAGTACACCATGAGGAAGCACAACGCCTGCCCGACCATTTACGTTAAGGGATTTGAGAATATGAAGAACAAAAGCATAATCAGCATTTTTCTGTGGCGGTTGGTCATACCCTTCTGTTCGACCATATTTATCACCTTTGAAAAGTTCAAATTCCCAATCTTTTATTGAATAGGGTGGATTTGCAACCACAATATCAAATGTCTGCAAATTTCCCATGTTGTTGAGAAACTGGGGATTTGCCAACGTGTCGCCACGTCTTATATCTGCACTATCTAATCCGTGTAGAAACATGTTTATTTTGGCAATTGCAAACGTTCCGATATTTATTTCCTGTCCATAAAGATAGAGTGTGCGAGCAATTTTTTCTCCTGATTTTTCTTTAAGATAATTATATGCTTCAAGAAGAAAACCTCCGGAGCCAACTGTGGGGTCTGAAATATGATCTTTCTGATGG
>JBBTXK010000010.1:0-4034 GCA_038062315.1 Patescibacteria group bacterium | reverse complement strand
TCAAGTATCAAAATGTGATCTTTTTCCACTTGTATTTTCTATTAGGTTTTTGATATATTGATATTGGTCTCAACAATTCAGAAATTGCTTTTTTTTGATGGCGCAATCGGACAACAGAAAGCAATTTCTTGTTGAGACCACCGGTTGCCCCTTTAAAGTATAAGAATTGTTCTTTAAAATTTTTGCGTTTTCTCTTACCTTTTTTATCCTGCTGCTTTCCTGCGAATATAAACAGGGCTTTGAGGCGCTCGCCGCGGGGGCGCCCTACGTTCCTCAGGGTAAAGACGCAGCGAGCGCCATCCCCGACGATCCTTTTTCTCCAAAACTGTGGGTGGCCATGGAATCGGACCATGTACTTCTTCATTATCAGTGAAGCGTTCTACCAATGAACTAGCCACCCAAATTAGGCTATTTTTTGTTGATGCTTCCTGCACAATCTCCTAAATATTTCCCCACTCACTGCCAAACCTACCCCACCCACAAAAAGATTTGCAGATTCGATAATCAAACTAATTACGCCTCCCATAATTCCTAGATTACGAGAAGTTTCGCCTATTTTTTCTCCAGAGTTTTTTGATGTTTCTGGACTTCTAATGATTTTTAAGTTTTCACTTTGAACTTTTAATTTATTATGAGGCACGGAGGGGAATCGAACCCCTGCATCGAAGTTTTGCAGACTCCTGCGTTACCTCTTCGCCACCGTGCCATAAACGCCGTGCAAATTCGGGATCCCGTAAATCTATGCTAATTTTAGCAAAATTAGCTAGATTTTACTGGGACAAACAGCTGTTCCTCCCTTGTCAAGTCCTTCGACCCTGAGCTCAGGACCGAAGGGCAAGCGGGCTCGTCTTCTTTACTTTGCCCCGCTTCACCATCGCGCCAAATAATGATAATTACCCATCAGAGTTTATCACAATTAGGCTCGGATGCCAATATCAAGATCTTGAATTTTTATACTGATCTCCGCCCATTTCATACATGAGAACCTTGTTTGTTACTTCTCTATCGACCAACATATAAACCAATGCCAAAAAGTATTTGTATAAAACAATTGCCTCACCCTCTTTTTTGACTCTTCGAAGGCAAAACACTACCTTAACATCTTTTAAGATTTCTGCTTTGGAGCCAGCTTCCCTGGCTCTCTGAACCAAATCATGATCCTCACTCATGTAAAGGTTTTCATTGAATCCATTGATTTGAAAAAAAAGTTTTCGTAAAATAAAAATAGCCCCTCCGGAAGAGAGCGGCTTATTTAAGAATTGCGACAATTCTATTACAGAATTAATTAACTTAAATAGCACGGTATTCTTCTTAGAGGGTTCTTCTGTTATAAGAGTTGGGAGAAAAACAGATCTATTCTTCTTAGGAATATTCTTATAAAGATTTTCAGTAAAATTTTTGCCTACTCTTGCGTCCGCGTCCAAAAACAAAAGATATTTTCCATTTGACTTATTAGCGCCATAATTTCTCTGGTAGGAAACATTGCGTTTTTTGACTAAGTAGAATTGCAAGGGAAAACTTTTGGAAAAAGTTAATGCTTTTTCTTTTGTTTTGTCGCTAGAGTTAGCATCTACAATTATAATTTCAAAATTTTTTTTCCTTTGCTTTGCAAAATCAGACAAGATTTTCGGCAAATAATTATCTTCATTAAGCGTTGGGATAACAACTGAAAAAAATATAGCCCGCCCCATATTTTGATTATACTAAAAATTACATTATAATACCTATCGTAAACAAACATGAAGATTTCTGTAGTCATTCCAGCATACAATGAAGAAGATCACATCCGCTCCTGCCTTGAACATTTGAAGAAACAATCAGAAAAAGCTGATGAAATAATAGTCGTCGACAACAACTCAACTGACAACACAGCTAAAATTGCAGAGCATTACGGAGCGTTTGTTATTAAGGAAAAAAAACAAGGCATGATTTCAGCCAGAAATGCAGGTTTTAATAGAGCGAAATACGAGGTAATCGCCCGGACAGATGCTGACACTTTTGTACCAAAAAACTGGATAAAGACAATCAAAGAAAATTTTACAAAAAATAAAAACTTAGCCGGTCTTTCAGGAACAACTCATTTTTATGACTTCCCTGTATATAGCAAATTACAGCATTCACAATGGCAGAACAAGATTATTTTCGCATTTATTAAATCGCAGATAAAACATGCGACACTCTACGGGCCAAACATGGCAATTCGAAAAAATGCCTGGGATAAAATAAGGCAGGAGGTATGTTTGGACGAGGACGCTGTGCATGAAGATACTGACCTTGCAATTCATTTGGGCCAACATGGAGATATAAAAATAGATCCGAGAATTGTCGTTGCTACTTCTTTCCGTAGATGGAAAAAACCCTACACTTATTTTGAGTACTCGCATAGACTACTGAAAACATTTAGGAGGCATCGTTCAAAAAATACTAATACTTCCCAGAACACAAATACCTATCATAACGATGTTGGACTTATTGATGTGCTATGGAAAGAATTTAAAAGTTCCCACAATACATCTGAAGACACAGCGATTCTTTATATACCCGGCTGGTCTCTTAACCCCTCATCAAAACCAGTTGAGAAATTATGCCAAAAACTCGCAGGCGCTCTTTGTATTAGAGCCTATGCGATCCAAACAAAACCTAAAAATATTATGAATAATTCCCTTTTTTATGAAGCGGAGGCTCTAAAAAAATTATTGCCACAAATTCAGCCCCGGATAAAACAAGCGATATTGATAACTCATTCTCAGGGAACAATCAAAACAATTCACCTAGCAGACATGCTGCAAGACGCTGCCTCTCCTGAAATAAAAGGGATCATATTTATTACAACAGTCGGTTTGTACAATCTTTCCAAACAAGAACTTCTGGTGAAGTTTTTTGGAGAGATCATGAAAGCATTTTATGGCGCAATCAAGGAAATACTAATGCTAAAAAAACATAAAGCCGCAACTGATTTAATACTGGCTGTTATTTTTTGTATTAAAAATGAAATAACAACACAAACGCTCACTTTATATATGAAAAGACTGGGTCAGCAGTTGGGGGAATTGACAAGCGCGAATTCGGCGATAATTGGAAAATTGCAAAAAATAAAAACCTCAGTTAACTTCATTTTAGCTGAAAAAGACCTAGTTTCCTCTTCACAAAGAGTCCGGGATACTTTAAAAAAATCAAAGCTTCAAAGATTACGTATTATTGAAGCAAAAGAGACCAATCATACAATGCCATATACTCAAATTGATGCACTAACGCGTAGGATAGAAAACTTAGTTAGTATCTTCTTTAGATCAGAAAGTGGTAGGAAAACTAAAAAGAATAGAATTCGTCCCGATTAATTCGGGACTAAGTGCTATTCGCCACTTAGGTGTACTTATCGTCAACATTTAACTTTTAACATTTCACAATTAACAAAGTCAATTGTTACTGGTCAATTGTTAACTGTTAACTTTCCGTACCTTCTCTCTTTCGCCCTGCAAAAAAGATACAATCTTCTTTGAAGATTTTAGAAAGGAGGTGATCCATCCCCAGCTTCGGCTAGGGATACCTTGTTACGACTTAAGCTTCATCGCCGAATTTGGCCTCTCCCCTCTTTTTAGGTTCTATTCCTCTAAGCTATTTCTAATCCGCCTCTTCAAAAATCCGTATGCGCTTTTGAAGTTCTTAATTTGTTTTTCTCTTTTGATCGCATCGGATTTTGCTGTAAAAGCTTCATAATAAACAATCTTCCATGGAATTCCATGCTTAGTTGATCGTTCACTACCATTATTGTGTTCAATTCGTCTTTTCTTTAAATCTGATGTTGAACCAAAATAAAGCTTCCCAGTTTTTAGACTTTTTAGAACATAAAAGTAATACATCCTCTTATAGCTTAGCATACCCCCTCTTTTTTAAAAAAAGAGGGGAATAAAGCCCAAAAAGAGGGGATTCGGCCACTCCCGACTTTGCTGCCTTGACGGGCGGTGTGTACAAGACCCGAGAACGTATTCACCGCGGCATGCTGATCCGCGATTACTACCTATTCCAACTTCATG
>JBBTXK010000009.1:0-5502 GCA_038062315.1 Patescibacteria group bacterium | reverse complement strand
CTCCTATTTCACTTTTAACCATCGAGTTAAAAGTCTTCTGTAAATCTCTCCTATATATTCGAAGAGTATTGTAAATATCTTGTTCCGTAGCCAAATACGTAGTGACCGGAAGCCCCAGTTTCTTAGATATCATCAAAGCTATCTCTTTATTAAATGGATCTGCCATCGCAAGTTTTACTCCAGAGCTATCGCGGGAAAAAGGAATTACTTTTTGCTTTCGGGCCATTTTCTCTGGAACTATATTAAAAACATCCGGGGGTATAGCAGTTTTCGCAAGAACTATAAAAGGGACCTTCAGAAAATCTGCAATTAGTATGCCTAAATTTTCATCAGATATAATGTCTCTCTCAATTAAAGCCTCGGAAACTGTCGTATCAGTATTTTTTGCCTCTTCTTCGATTTGAGCGTATCCTTTTTCGTCAATAAGGCCGGTCTTTACGATTAGCGATTTTAGTTGTTCATTCGAGATAAGCATAGGGCAGTAAAATATTTTTAATGAGTTTTCATTATATTGTTGATCTTTTCCATCATACTGCTAAATTCAAAAAAACTTTTATTTACATAATCTGTAGCGCCAAGCTTTTTTGCATTTTCTATATCTTGTTCTTGTCCTAATGTCGAAAATACTATAACTGGAATCTTTATTAAATTCGGATCCTCTAAACGAGCCTTAAGAACTGCAAATCCATCAACTTTAGGCATAATTAAATCAAGTAAAACTAAGTTTGGCATAAACTGCCTCATTTTCAAAAGCCCCTCCTCCCCATCAGAAGCAATAGCTGTTTCTATGTTTTGCTCCGCTAGTTTACGGGAGTAAAATTTTTGAAAAAACCTGTCATCCTCTATCAGCAATATCTTCATATAGCACTAGCTACTAGCTACTTTGCTGAATCCTGCCTGCCGGCAGGCACGGTTATTTCAGCATCCTGAGCCTTGTTGCAATTGATTCCATGTCATTTTCTTTATTTTCTTTCTCAATTGCAGACAAACACGAACTTAACGCTTCCACAGATTCCTTCAAAACAGAACAAAACTCTAGGGTCACCTTCTGTTTTCCCTCCAACATGTCTCTTGCGATTTTTTCGATTAAGCCTGTGATGTTACTCATATTATTATAGCCCATTACTTGACTTTGGCTTCTTAATGAATGCGAACTTATATGCAGATTAATTACCGCGTTTTTATCTAAAGGGTCATTTTCTAACTCAATACAGCATTTAGATAAACTCTGAATGTATTCCCTGGCGGTCTCAAGGTAAATCCTCTTGTAATCTAAGATATTGACTTTCCCCATGATAAAGATGATACTATACTTATAGTATACTATGCAATAAGGTTTAATAAGGAGTGTTGTTAGCTTTTTATAGCCTTGTTGTTAGTAATCAATTATGGATTCCGAAAAAATCTTGGTAGTTGAGGATGATTTATTTCTAAGAGAGTTATATACTGATATTCTAACTGCAGAAGGCTACAAGGTAGAGTCTGCGGGAGATGGAGAAGAGGCTCTTTCGAAAATAAAACTTGGCGGCTATACCCTTATTTTACTGGACATAATCTTACCAAAAATTGATGGACTAGAAGTAATGAGACAAGTAAAAGCTAATCCTCCCAAAAATCCTAACAAATGCGTGATATTTTTAACAAACATCGATAAAGACGAGGAGATCAAGACGGCTTTAAAATTAGGGCAGGGCTATTTAATCAAAAGCCAAATTACACCGGGAAGCTTAGTTAGCGAAGTAAAAAATTATCTCAAGCAATACAGACAAAAAACTATTTAAAATCGCAGTAATTCTCTCTGTGGAGTTTTTACATCACTAAAGACATAAAATCCAAGATCCAGTGATGAGTACAACCGATTAACTTTCTCTGTTAATTCATATGGAACGTCCTCTAATATCTGGGCAAGTTTTACATGAGCGAGATTCTGAGGTTGTTGTGTTATCCCGTCGATTTTAGCCATCAATTCACTACGTAATAAAAATAAATCCTCGTCTTCTACGAAGCCTTTTATTAATAATGAGCCATTATTGGTTATCAACCCTCCACGAAAAGAGATCTTTATTGGTCTGTAATTTCCAATTATTTCTCGTGCTTTCGGAATCTCAGTTTCTGGTAGTAGAATAATATTCATGCCAGATTCAGAATAGTGAGAATAGGAAATTATTGTCATGTGTAGAAGATCTTCATCTGGTAGCCAGTATTGGTAGGGCTTTAGACCTAATTCCGCAAGAATTTTACTTCTAAATGAGATGAATCTGCTACCAATAGGTTCTGCAAAAGGATATCCCAAAACTAACCCTGTTGGTTTCCAAAATGCCTCTTCTGCCTGCCATTTACCATTATGATACCTAAAGAAGCTACTTCTAATTTCCTCTACTTCTTGAGGATCAATACCCTGTTCATCTGTTTTTTGCTTAATCCGGTCATATAGAGCACTTAGTCTTTCTATTGTTGCCCTAGGATTTTTTGAAAAATATAATTTTTTTACATTTTTTATTGTTTTAGCTAATCCATCGTTTAACCGGATCGGGTTTCTTTTCAAAGTATTTTTAAGCCATCTGCCAGAAGGTTTAAAAATTTCAATATCATTACTGCCTAGTGTTTTTAAAACACCACTCTCATTCGGTGTTTTTTCCGTAATTTTAGTAATTATATAACTTTTGCTTGTATTTGTCCCGCTGCAGCAATATCTGATGTAGGGTTTACCAGGACTAAAATTTATCAATTTTTTAAAAATTTCATTCAAATCCTCTATATAAAGGAAATCCCGAACTTCTTCTTTTTCGGTTGCCTCTTGCCCCAATAACCTCGAAAAAATCAATCTTCCAACCGTCCTTCTTATAGAACATCCGGGGCCATAGCAGCTCGAAATACTCAAAATTATTGAATTATTACTTTGCTGCAACATCGCTTCACCTAATGCCTTTGATAACTCATAGATGTTGGTATCAGAAGGAACAGGATGGTTTAACAGAAATTTTTTTGTAAAAGCGAGGATATCATCTTCAAGGTTGGTTTTGATATTCGTTTTATTGATGAAAGTATTAAATTCTCTTATTGCCTCAGATATCCACCACTTTATATGATGTTTTTGAGTCAAAATTTTCATTCTTTGAGTTGAGGCATATACAATTGGAGCGCTAAGTTTCCTTTTAGATTGAACCAGTAAGCCAGGGAAAAAGCCGTTAATCAATAAAACGTGAGGGTATACTTTTTCAGAAAAAGAAAGACTTACTAAACCGGCTAAATTAAAGATAATTTTTGAAGAATGTTGTATCCGATTTAATAACTTTTTATTAAATAGAGTACTGACTCCTAATATTTGTGCATAGGCATTCAGCTTAACGCTTCTTTTTAACTTGCCTAAATAGCCTTTTCTGAATACTAACAATACATATTTTTGATTTTTAATTAAATAGTTTGCTGCTTGGGAACCCAATTCTCCAGTTGAACCTAAAATTGTTATAACCCGACTATTGTCTGGCTTCTGCATATTGCTTTTGTGATAATAGACCAACTCCTATTAGACAATCCATATCATCATTTATGCCCAATTCTACCAATTCTGTTACTTCTTTTCGTGTTCGATGGAAAAAGGCGATTTTATTCAAACTTTTTTTGAGAGAATTGATGTAAATATCTCCCAAATTCAACGCAAATCCTCCAATAAAAATAAATCTATTTATACCTACTGCTCCCGATAAATAATTTATAGAGTAAGCTATTGGGAAAGTAGCAACATTGAGAATATCTAAAGTAAATTTATCGCTCATTTTTAGTGCTTGTATAATAAGTTTGTTGTTAATGTTTTCCGGCTTCTCAACAAGAGTTCTCAAAATAGATTCTTCGTATGACTTATTTTTCTTTTTAGCAGTTTCTATCGTCAGTCTTTCCATCGCCCTCCCAGAACTAAAGCTTGATACATGACCCTTTCCGCCACAATCGCACCTAGGAGAACTTTTTGATAAATTATACTGTATATGGCCCAATTCACCCCCGACGCTCATTCGATCCAATATAGTCTTTCTATTCGAAATGTCAAAGATTTTATTGCCGACACCGGAGCTAATGGTGACTACGCAAATAAAATCCATAGATTTATATTTATTCATTTGCCCGTACCTTTCAGTCGCGGCAGTAATATCATTTACAATAACCCATCGAACATTCGAGATTTCTTTTTTTAATCTCCTGTAAATAGGGTAGTTATGACCATGTTTCCCCCAAATTGTTGCAGCACTACGGACAATACCAGATTTAGTTACTGGACCAGCAAAAGATAAGCCCACAGAATTAATGTCTCTATATTTCTCTTGATTCTTTTTTACTGTCTCTGTAATAGCTTTAATTAGTAGTTCTTGAAGGTTTTTAATTGATATAGATGGATTATTTATGAAATTAGGCGTATTAAACTTTTCTAATCCTAGAATTTTCTTGTCCTCTGTAAATATCCCGCTTCTAAAATGTGTTCCACCGATGTCCATTACTAGAGTTTTCACTATGTTATAATACTCTAGTCAGTTACTATTGACAAGCATATTTAATTTTATTAATCTTTCAAGTCAATACTACAAGTCTATATATGAAAATCAGTATTGCCAATAATGCAGTAAAGGAAGTTCAGAAAAAATGTCACGGAGGCGAAGGACAAATACTATTTAGAGAAGTTTTTAATCGGCGAGACTTCGAAAGTAACCTTCAGCACCTCCATGAAACAATTATTTATCCCAATTCAACTATCGGTTACCACCTTCATGAGGGAAATGAAGAGATTTATTATATTATCGAGGGCGAAGGAATTATGACAGTGAATGGCGAAGAAAGAAAAGTTTCCCGTGGAGATGCAATAATTACTCACAGCGGAAGTAAGCATGGTTTAAGAAATAATTCTGATAAGAGTATTAAAATACTTGTTTTCCAATGTAATTACAGGAATATAAATGATAAAATCTGAGCAGTTCACCCTTAAATTGTCAAAGAGCCATAAGCTTAATTATGAGGTGATTTTTGTTTCTGGTTTGTTCAGTCCACTGAAAAAAACGCTTCTTAAAGAGCTTTGTACCTCCAAAAAAATACTTATTGTCGTTGATGAAAAAATATATAAGATTTATGGAAACAAAATCGAAAATTATTTTAAAAGCATTAATTGCGAATACAGTATTCATAAAATTAATGCTGTGGAGGCCAACAAAACAATGGAATCTGTCCTAAGTATTTGTGAACTGGCGAAAAACTTTCAACTAAAAAGAGACTCAATCTTTATGGGTATCGGGGGAGGCATAATTTTAGATATTGTAGGGTTTGCCGCATTTATTTTTCGAAGAAAACTAGCATACATAAGAATTCCAACAACCTTAGTCGGTTTAATCGACGCAGGCATAGGAGTAAAAGTAGGGGTAAATTTTAAAAATTCCAAGAATTTACTAGGGGGCTATTATCAACCACTAGCAGTATTTAACGATCAATCATTTCTTAATACATTGGATAGAAAAGACATTA
>JBBTXK010000008.1:0-2855 GCA_038062315.1 Patescibacteria group bacterium | reverse complement strand
GTAAAATAATTAAGGCGGGGGCAAGAGCGGATCCACCCCGCCGACGGCGCAACGATTATAAGTCACATTAGAAGAAAGTCCCGCCGAAGCGGGACGGGGAAGATACTGTAGCGGATTTTAAATCAGGGAAAACATTGGCAAGACTTCCCCAAGGAAGTCCTAGCGCCCAAAGGCGGGGTCGCCGCCACCATAAACGGGTGGGTGGGTTGATACGGAATTAAAAAAACTCTATAATACATCAGGAGTTTACGAAATTTCGGTCTCTTTAAAAATCGCGCGGAACGTCAAACGTCCCTTCGCAACGTCCAACGTTCCTCCGCAAAAAATACAAAAGAGCGAGGCCGGAAGGCCGAGCAATATAAAATAGTAGGAGCGAATGAAAAGAGCGACTACCTTTTTAATAAGAAAGAGGTTCGAATTTTTTCGTAAGCGTGCACCTCGCTTCGAGCGTAGCGAGATGGTGACTGTAGCTCAGTTGGTTAGAGCGTCAGGTTGTGGACCTGAATGTCGGGGGTTCGACTCCCCTCAGTCACCCCAAAACCGAAATATAGAGTCACCCAAATCTATTCTTTGTTTAGATTGTTATATCTGGACGTCTGAGGACAATCTCCATGTTTAGCCCCATATTTATATTTAGTCGCCATATTAGCAAACCTATTCACTCTCTGCTGATTTTATGTTATAGTAATGTAAAGGCAGGTATGAGACGAGAACTTAAATTATCAATATCTCCAATTGTTTTGCTAGCCCTTGTGCTCGCTATCACCTCTGAGTATTGCCAGCCTTCGCCTGTCTCGAGCATCTCGTCAGCTATTCGCAATCAATCACCACTCAATCCCTATTGTTACATTAAAAGTTTCAGTTCCGAACCACCAGAGCTGCAAACAACCACAACAATGACAAGTATGTCTATTTCTAGTGCTGCAATGGTAGGTACAACAAGTGTGTCAACGACAACAACGTTATGAATTTTACTGAAGACCAATTGATCGTATGGGCTAAGCCTCCGAGTGAAACGGAGGAGGAAAAAAGTCGCGCAACTCGTGACAGAATTGAAAAAGTGCTACGTGCTACTTTTGGAAATAGTATTCGCGTTTTTCGACAAGGGTCATACAAAAACAGAACCAACGTTAAAAGAGAAAGCGATATCGATATTGTGGTTGAATACACGGGCACATATTATCATGAGTTACATATGTTATCCCCACAAGAACTCCAAAGGTATTGGCAGCTTCACACTCCTGTAACTTATCATTATCATCAATTTAAGGATGACGTTACCAAAATACTCACAAATGAATTTGAAGAAGGAGAAGTGAAGCGAAAGGATAAAAGTATAAAGGTCAAAAAAAACGCTCAAAGAGTACATGCTGATGTCATTCCTGCTTTCACCCACAACTGCTACGTAACGGCAACTACTGTAGCATACAAAGGCATACATTTTGTTACGGATGCAGGGATAGACACCTTTAACTATCCAGAGTATCACTATGAAAAAGGTGAGGCAAAAAATGTAACAACAAAAGGAAAATATAAAGACATAGTCCGCATTTTGAAAAATATGAAGTATGACCTTGTAGATGCGGGAGCTATTAAAGAAAAAGATATGCCTTCTTATTTTATTGAATCTTTGGTATGGAATTTGTCTAACAGTATTTTTTACGGAACACAGAATACTCCGATACTTCGAAATGCTATCGTTCAAATTTATGAAGATATGAAAGATCCAACCAAGTCAACGCAGTATAGGGAGATACATGATTTAAGAAATCTCTTGCCTGCCACGGGCTATACGGGGCAACAAGCAAATACTTTTTTAGAACATGCTTGGGAGCATTTGGGATTTGACACATGAATAAGATTGATTTTACAAAAAGTGCACAAATAATTTTTTTTGTTATTATTCTTTCTGTATTGAGTATTGGTCTGGTTTTTGCATTTAGTTTTTTGCTTGAGCCACTTAAGAACCAATGGTATTACCCTCTTATCGATAATCTCGGGATTATTGGTGCATATATTTTGCTTTTTTCCTTATTTGACAAGTTTTTTTGGAGACACCGAATCTTCAGAATTTTAAGCGTGGTATCAGTGCCATATATCGGAGGGCGTTGGAAAGGACATATTGAGTCTTCTTACAACGGCAGAACCACAAAGTATAGTGCGTTTTTGGAAATAGAACAAACATTCAGCCATATAAAAACTTGCCTCTATACTGAACAGTCTTTTTCCTCAAGCCTTATGGCAGATTTTGTGATTGCCCCAAATGGTCGTCAGGAACTCCATTACGAATATCATAACGAGCCGAACGAAAAAGCAACAGCAACAATGCACGGACATGACGGAGTTGCAAAGTTTTCGTATAAAAAAGAACGTAATGAGCTAATCGGATCGTATTACACCACAAGCCAGCATGATAGAGGAAATGTCGGCAGTCTGTATTTCAAATTTGAGTCTGACAAAACCTGTGGCTGCTTCGACAACAATTAGAGAATTTAAAAAAAATAATTTACTGTTCACAAAGTAAGTGCTGGTTAATCCCCGAACAGAGACGGTTCTTTCTATAGTAAAAAGCTTCCTCTTTAAGGTGAATCTACGCAGCGCGTATCGTTTAGTTGTCAGTGCAAAATTTAGAACCGAAGCGAGCCACGGAACCCGAGTTCGAACGTTTGGTATAATATCTTCAAGGATCAAGGAAATATGTCGACGATTCGTTTTAGCGCTACCCTGTTTAAAATCGGCTCCGCATCAAACGCGGCTGGGGCGTGGACAATTCTCAGACTACCTGAAAGTGCCTCCGCAAAGCTTCCGTCAAGGGGTATGACAATGGTAACTGGTACTATCAATGACACTCCTTT
>JBBTXK010000007.1:0-1886 GCA_038062315.1 Patescibacteria group bacterium | reverse complement strand
CGGCAAAAAAGAAAACTGCATTTTTATCCAAATTGAACCAAATGTGATACTTCGCAGTCATTCCGAACTTGTTTCGGAATCTAATCCTAAGGTTAACGAGATGCTGAAACACATTCAGCATGACAACCTTAGCCCAGCAGTCCACCCTCTATTTACAAAATATACTTTTGTTTTAGATCTTACTAAGAGCGAATCGGAGCTGATGGCTGGTATGCATCCCAAAACTCGGTACAACATAAAAGTTGCACAAAAACATGGTGTAAAAGTAACTGAAGACAACTCAGACGAAGCATTCGAAACATATCTAAAACTATTGCAACAAACCACAAAAAGACAAAACTTTTATGCTCATGACGAAAAGTATCATAGGATGATGTGGGAAACGTTAAGAATTCATACTTCAAAGTTCATACTTCAAAGTTCATACGATAAACTGACTGCTCATCTTCTCATTGCAAATTACCCTAACCCCTACCCCCTAACCCCTACCCCCTTAGTCGCTTGGATACTGTTTGCCTATAAAGATGTTCTTTATTATCCCTACGGCGCGTCAAGCAGTGAGCATCGCGAAACCATGGCTTCAAATCTTATGATGTGGGAGGCAATTCTATTTGGAAAAAAATTAGGTCTTAAAAAATTCGACATGTGGGGGTCCTTAGGCCCAAACCCCAATCCCAACGATCCATGGTACGGATTTCATAGATTCAAACAAGGATATGGACCGGACTTAATAGAATTTATCGGCAGTTATGATTTAATAATTAACCCAATATTGTATCAGCTCTACAAAATCGCAGACAAACTCCGCTGGGCAATACTTAAAACTATAAAACGTACAGCCTGATTCTATTTTCTCTGTCATACTTCTTTAAAGGCAGATTAATTTTGTAGCGATAACTTACAATTTTTGTTCCTTTCTTTAATTCTTTTTCAAACTTTGGTAAAAGTCTACCCAGTGCTTTTGGAACAAGATAAACAAAAATAACTGAAGCTTTCGAAATATCAATATCATGAAAATTTTTTCGCTTAATAATAACTTTATCTGCCATTCTATTAACACGTACCCTGATAGTAGAAATAACAAAACGCAAGGGGTCGATTTCTATTCCGACTCCCTTTGCATCAAATTCTTTTCCTGCAACTATCAAAGCTGTCCCATCGCCTGATCCCAAATCATAGATAAGATCGTCTTTTCCAACTTTTGCCAGCTTACACATTGCCCGAGCAGTTTTTTTATTAGTTCTCCACCACGGCGCCCAAGGGCTATCGGGAGGCCAAAACATGGAAAGAAGAAGCAAAAGAAAAATAATAATTACCAATAAAATACTATTTACAATCCAAAAGATCATAGCCTAGTGTCATGCCGAACTTGTTTCTCCGTGTCGTCCTGAACTTCCCTATGACAAATAATATATTACTCTCCCTACTATTTCTTTCTTACCTATCCACCCAATCTGTCTACTATCTATGCTATCTCTACTATTGTCTCCCCTCATAAAATACTTCCCATTTTCAATTCTAGCGATTCGTTTAATAAAGACTCTCCCTTCTTTTCCAAACGCCACAATATCACCAATTTTAGGTTTTGAAAATAAATAAGGAATTGAACTTACTAAAACCGTCTGACCATTTTTAATTGTTGGCTCCATGCTATGGCCATGAATAACAAAACGGGAGAAAAAAAACATCAATTTATGATTTAAGATTTACGATTTAGGAATAAGTATTGTTCCACCGCTTGGGTATGGAGCGCTGATCTTCGCTGTTTTAATGTTTTTTGTCCTCCAGAAAATTTCTGCTATTTTCTGAACAGCATCCAAAAGTTCATTCGCCGCATCTATGTTGATTTCTTGGCGAGCCTTTGAAGCAAGTTTCATTGTTTTAAA
>JBBTXK010000006.1:0-4292 GCA_038062315.1 Patescibacteria group bacterium | reverse complement strand
TTCCTGGCAAGGCGCTTAACTTGGGTATAAAAGCGGCCAATGGTAAATATATAGTGTCTCTTTCAGGTCATTGTATTCCTGTAAATGAATTATGGTTAAGTAATTTAATAAATAATTTTAATGACTATAGAGTTGCGGGAGTTTATGGTCGGCAGGAAGCCATGGCTTTCACTTCGGATTCCGATAAAAGAAAACTTGCTGGTAGAGCCGATATAGTAACGACTTTATTTAATAGTATGGGCTATACATTTAGCTACGATGATGATGCAAATCGATTTAGGTGGATTACTAATTTACTAAAACCAGAAGGTTTATATCTCTTAGATATACGCGCAGAAGATTTTCAGATAAAAAATTATTCAACCCCACAAACCACAGTGAATCAGTTCTCTGTTAATTTGAATAACCATGAAGGGGATGTGGAAGTAGAGACACTTAGATATTGGAGTAATAAAATACTTGCTGTTGAGAAAAAAATTATCTTTGATGGAGCAAAAGTGCAACATAGTACATATGGATGGCGGACATATTCTAACAATGAAATAAAAGATATGCTTCAAAATTTAGATATGCGTTTTGTTGAGTCCAGAGACGATTATTATACCGCACCTGAAAATTATGGCGAGAGAACGCTATTTTTATTTCAAAAGGATAAGAATTTAAGAAAAAAAATCTAGAGAATATGATTGAATTTAGACGAAATACAGATAAATTGACAAAACAAGAAAATAATATAAGAGTTAAGATAAATTCCAGTTTTAGCTCTGAATTTTCAGGTACGCCCTTATATTATGGAGCCTTAGAAGACGGTACAAACGTAGTGTTAAAATTTCCAAAAGGAATTAATGGTGCTTTAAGGGAATATAATGGTTTATCATTAGCCACTTTACATAATATACCCTCCCCTAAAGCTATAGCGTTGATTCAAAGAAAAGAACAACCATCAGAAGGCTTAATAATGGAAAAAATTGATGGCAAAGCATTAGACGAAATAGGCAATATAACTCATGAATTTAAACTGGGACAGATCGTGAATAAATTGCATCAGATCCAAGTACCAAAATATGGCCCTCTCGTAGACGGATCTGGAAGCTTTGAAAATGCTACTGGTTATTTAAAACATTGGCTGGGAAAAACTATTCAACATATTGGAGAACAAAATCAAGCTGTTCCACTGCTTAATGATCTATACAAACAAGGAGAGGAACATATTATAAATCAAGAGCCACGATTATTACATAGAGATTTAAAGGATGACAATATAATTATTCAATCAAATGGTGAATTATCTCTTATTGATTTTGAATGGGCACAAGGAGGAAATCCGCACGATGATTTGGGTGTATATTTATACCATTCAATAAGAACAAATAAATCAAATGAAAGGATGCACGCCTTTTTTACAGGATATTTTAATGGTAAAGAGATAACTGACCAAGAAAAATATGATTTGCTATTCCATTTAATATTAGCAGCTGGTAGGACAGTAAGTTTTTGTACGCGCTTTAATCAATCGCGGCTTGATGAAGCCAATATGGACATGACAAAAGTTCTTAAATATGTGGATAAGACTTTAAGTAGTACGCCCGGATATCCTAATTAATCATTACTATGACCGAATATAGACAACAATATCTCACTGCTAGAGAAGTTTCCCAAAAGTATTTAGAATATCCCAAAACATTCTTAAAATTACAAACGGAGAATATTGCTAATGCATGGAATGCTAGACTAGGATATTTAACGATATTCAATAATCAATTATTCATTAATACAAGATGGCAGAAAATCCTATTTATGCAACTTTAGATGGAAATAGTAATGCTGTGAGGCGTTTGGGGCCTAAAACACGTAGACTTGCTCAGCATATAGTTTTCGATTTAAGTCAGTAGTGCTTGTAAATAATTATTATTGTTAATAACTTATAATTTTTATAAAATAGACAGACTAAAAAATTATTATGCCAACAAAAATATATTTCGTTAGGCATGGGAAGGTAAAAAACAACAGTAATATCTTCTACGGTAGATTGCCAAGAGTTGGGTTATCCAAAATTGGTATAGCTCAAATTGAAGAAAGCGCAAATTATTTAAAAAGTAAGAAGATTACAAAGATCTTTTCCAGTAACCTATTGCGAACAAAACAATCAGCAGCTACTCTAAATTTTCATTTAAACTGTCATGATGTTTCAAGAACAAACTTAATTACTGAAATAGATAGTTATATGGAGGGTAAACCATTTGAATTTGGAAAAGCTTCAAGATTTGATCATTATTTTTCTCCTCTGCGTAAACCCGGGAATGAATCAATGGTAGATATCAGAAATAGAATGATTAATTTTATTTATAGAATTGACAAAAAATATAAAAATAAAAGTATTGCTGTAGTTTCTCATGGAGATCCTCTTATGATTCTTAAAGCCAGTGTTAGTGGTTTATCAATGGAACTTGCATCAATTCGTCCTGAGGACGGCTCATATATAAAGTATGGTGAGATATATTTGGTGCAAGTTATAGACGATAAAATCATAATAGAAAGTGTTTTTACTCCAAATCAATAATTTCGATAATATGGAACGTAAATTTAGGCAAGCACATAATATTCAAAATAACGAAGTCACTCAATTAATGCAAAGTTTTTGGGGAGAAGGTAACCCTATCGCATCTTCTTTTGGCACACTAGAAACTTATGATTCAGCGCTGTCCATCCTACAAGAAGCGCAATCTATTAATGACAAAAAGAAAGGTAAGGTTCATGTTATAAATCAACTTGTTGGGAAAAAAATTTCGCTTGGTATTAGATCGGATGAAGAGCTGGTTGCTCATAGTGGATTACTCGTGAAACCATGGGGAGACGTTGAATGCGGAGGTTCGATAGTTGCGCCACAATTTAGAGACAAGGGTTTAATGAGTGACATTAATAAAAATAGGAGAGCATTATTGCACGAATTTGCGTTACTTGATTTTCAACTAACTAGTTTTTTAATGTTAGGTTCAAATTCTATTCATTATGGCGCACATCTTTTTGACTTTGATGATCTGAATTTGAAAACTTATTTTTGTAATATAGGTCCTTACGTCTACAATAGGCAAGATTCTGCCGCTCAGTTAGATAACGAGAAAATGAATCGTCTCTCTCTTCGTACAGAAACTGCAACTATTTCATCATCAGCGCAGGTAATAGGTATACATGAAGATACTCCACCTAGAATAGGAACCACGATCATAAATGATTTGGCACAACCGACGAAAGATTTTATTAATCAATTCCCGTATGTAGAAGCGTATAATCCTCAAGATGCTGATAATAATAGTCATTACTCGCCTGCAAAAATTGCTATTCATGTTGCTCATAAGCCATATGAAAATGAGGAATTATTTGTACAAAATATGAATAAGGATTTTAGGAATGGCAATAATATTATTGTACAAGTACCCTTACACAATGGCGCAGATCGTGTTATTAAACAAATGACAAATATTTCACGACAAAATTTAGAGGGATTTAGACTAGTTCCTACAGGTATTACTATAGTTGATAATTACTGGGCTTTGACTTTCGCAACGATAGTATCTGATAGACTTCCTCATTATAGACAAAAGTTGCATAGTATTATTACTGACTATGATGAAGAATCTCTAAAAAATCTAGCGCGATATTCTCTTAATGTGTTAGAAGCTATTGCAAAAACCAGTTAAAACAGAGAAAAAAGATCAAGAATTATATGAAAAATGGCTTAAATTTATTTTATAAATAGAAGCTACTCAGCTCTGTACAAGCGAATTCTTTTTTGTTAATACCATCTTACTTTAAGACCCCTGTCCTCTTAAAATTTCCTGCCATAAAATTATGTCCATATTCGAAATATTACAAATCATATTTTCTCCTGCCCTACCATATTTACCAAATCTCCATATTGTTTTCCTGACTTAGGACATTTAGTGTCCCAAAGATCTTAATATCTCAATTTTTTCTTTTAAGATCGGGTTTTCAAAGTCTTGAAGATCGTGCTCACTTTTGGTTCCCTACAGATATGATTAAGAAGCTTGGATTTTGGTTAGAAAATAAGAATACTAAAAAGTTTGCATCTGATGAACTCAACTTTGAAGAAAATAAACTAATAAAAGCTACTATGCTACTTGAGAAAAACAAGATGGAAATTATTTATGTAGATATCACTCATAAAACCATGAGAGAAAATGGATTTTGGGTCATAAAAGCAATTATTCCTCAACTGTGTTATACGTCTTCTGAATTGTCTCTTTAAAACGACACCTCAACTGTCCTAGACT
>JBBTXK010000005.1:0-2878 GCA_038062315.1 Patescibacteria group bacterium | reverse complement strand
GTCCGACTCAGAGCTATTATTATAAATAACTGTTGGGCTTTGCAATCTTTGTAGAGTATATTTAAGTTCCTTATTAAGCCGTTCTATATCTTGTTGTTTATGAGGATGATAGCTATACCACTCTAACCCATAGAGAATATCAGACAGTTTATATAAGTAATATCTTGTTCTAACTTCAGGATTTGCTAATAGGCTAGAATTTCCATATCCAGTAAGTAAGGCCTGCATCCCTTTATCTCCGGAAATTCTAGCTCTTTCGTACACTGCGAAATGAGCAATATCCCATAAAGGATCACCTGCTTTCGCATTTTCAAAATCAATTATCCCTGTCAATTTGTTATTCTCTTGTAATATGTTACTTAAGGCAAAATCACCGTGGAGAAGTTTGCGCGGACAGTTGGTCAACAAATGTTTTTTTGAGTTAGCAAAGTTAATTGCTTGCCGAAGATCTACTTCATTAATCAATCCATTATCTACCAAGAACTTTAGTCTTTCAGAACGAAAAGGATCCAAAACAAACTCCTCCCAGCTTTTATGTGAACCCTTACCTTGTTCATCAAGAAATCCGAAGCCTGTACCAATTTCTACGTTATGTATTCTTTTTAACATACTCCCAATCTGACGAAGTAATATAGGATCCACAACTCCTTCTTTTGTAGAATCTCCAGTAAATGTTTTTCCTGGCAGTCTTTCGCTTACAGATATAGATCTATCTGGAATTATTCTTTTTGTATAATCTATAGCAATAACGTGTGGAACTGGAATTCCAAGATTTTCTAATAGATCAAGAATCATTTTTTCGGAGGCAAATTTGTTTCCGCCTTTTTGACGAGAAGCTCTAATAATCAATCTTTTCCCGTCACTTGTTTCGGCAGAAATAACCCTATTGTTGTCGCTTATAAGTGGCTGAATCAATCTAAGTTTTGTCCTCAACCATTCTTCAACTTTAGCTTGATAAAACTGTCTAAACTGCAATACCCAAATATGTCCTTCTAATTTTCTTGTATCAGTAAGCTTAAATTTGCCATTTTTGACCTCCCATTTTGCCCCTAATAGCCCCATGGCTCTAGTAAAGGTAGATATTCTCTGTGCAATTCCTAACCCTTTTTCTTCGCCAACAGAATCCCAATAGATTTGACCAGCTTCCAACTCAAATAGCGCTCTGTTAAATGTACCATGTCCTTTATTAACTGCTTGCTGCATTAGGTCTTCAGTTTGCATTGCTCGTAAATCTTTGTTTCTTTCGAATTGTGAGTATTGGGTTTTGATTCGCTCTCCACAGATAATTCTAAAAACGTCTCTCCGTGGATCAGTATCCAGGGAAATTCCAGATACATAGCGTACTCTATTATCTCTTTGAAATTTACCTCCTTTAATTAGCTCTCTATTAAATTTCCCATGATGTTTGTTCCATGATCTTGCCCACTTAATTTTATTGCCAATTTCAACGTCTTCTCCCGCACTATCTGTTGGGGGGTAATTGCCAACAGCGGCTACCATTTTTAATCTCATAGATGAGTTTCTTCCTACAAGGAAAGGTTCTCTTGAGATCTTTACACAAAATATACTATCCATATATTGCCAGAGGCGTCTTGTAGCTAACTGAACTGGAACCTGAGCCATTTGTCCTTCTGGCATATCTATTTTTCCAGCTAAAGCATCCATATTCGGATGAGTATCGAATTCGTTTATTATGTCAGCAATATATGTAGGTTTTATGGCATTTTTTGGCATGTCTCCGTCATTACTGATATAAATTAGGTCTCCTTCTGAACCTTTTCGGCCAATAGAACTCTCTATTACAGATGCTGTTAACATGTTTCTTATGTGACCGATTGTGCAAGCCCCTTTACTGAACTGTGCTTTTATATAATTAACCGGAACCTCAGGATGATCTCTCATAAATCTTTGCACTTCGGCCTGTGTTTGATCAAGGTGTCCACCCTCTGGATAGTTATCAAAAACAACAATGCGAAGCTTACTATAGTCAAGTGGTTGTCTTTCTGTTTCTCCTGTTTTCCCTAATTCTACTTGTTTCTGGTAATTAGCAAGGGTACGGTAGATATTTCCACCTTCCTTGTATGTTGGAATACAAACCACTGCTCTCACGTTATCATCAATCGGCCTCATCTGCATTGCCAACGAAGCCACTTCTTTTCTTTTCTGGTCGGAAAGAGTGCCTAGATACCACTTATACTCTTCGGCTTCATTTAGATTTGCTTGAGGATCTGCAACTAGTCTTGGAGAAAGCTGTTCCCATTCGTAAGGGGGTAGCGCTTTACCTCCCCATCCGTCTTTTTCCTTCCACGCTCTACTTTCTACAATCCTGATAGTTGGTGTTAATGGGCTAGCTAGTTCGCCTTTCCTCTGGCCCAATATTCGTAGTCGAATGCGAAGACTTTCTCTAATAAACCAGTCATAATTCTTCGCTATATCTAGCCGAGCAAACTCATTGTCTATATCAACCTGCCTTCTACGAACGTCTTCTATGGTGGGAAGTTGCATATCTTCCTGCAATAGAGAAAGACGTCTTTCAAGTGGGCCAATCTCTTTTTCTATGCCTTTCCTGTTGTTAGGATTAGACCTAAGCATGCTTTGCCTATCTAATATTCTTTGTTCTAGCTCATGAGGACTAAGCGCTAATAAGCGTTTTTCAAAAGGTGCTGTGTTATCATGAGATATACGTTCCATAGTTAAAGAAATTCTGTACAGTAGATAAAATTACAGAAGTATAAGAAAAAATCTTGAGCGCTGTTTAACATTCATATTCTTTTTTCAAACAAACACAATAGCAAATATTATAGGACATGTCAAGCCCTGGGGGGGTACGAATTCAGTTCTTCCCAGTAGTTCCTTTCAGGAGATAGCCTTGTAGGGT
>JBBTXK010000004.1:646-2508 GCA_038062315.1 Patescibacteria group bacterium | reverse complement strand
TGGAGCGCTTCGTTTACATCGAAGAGGTTTCAGGTTCGAGTCCTGATGTGCCCACATGATTGGCCTTTGGATATTATCTCAACCTATTACTTCCGGTTTGTAGTGCTTCATTTGTGCCCCGAGGGGGACTCGAACCCTCACGTCTTTCGACACTGGCTTCTGAGACCAGCCTGTCTACCAATTCCAGCATCGGGGCTTGTAGCCTTAATTCTACCAGATGGCTTTTTACTTGACAACATTATTGGAATATGTCATTCTAACTTATAGATGAGAAGGGTATTTCTTTTGACATCTTTCTTTATTTTTACGCCAATATTAATTTTTGCAAGTATTTTATATCTTTTATTTATAGCCTATCATCAAGAAGGATCAAATATATCGCAAAGTCCCGATCACAGAATTGCCTTTGCCGCACTTCCGTCCGCGGAGAATGTTTTAGAAGACCATATAACCTCTGTTGACGCAAGAGTTGAGATAGTAAGACAATTTTTCGAAAAATATAAGTCTCCGCTTGAACAATTTGCTCAAGATGTAGTCGATGCCGCTGATAAGCATAGTCTTGATTTTAGATTGATTCCGGCAATAGCCATGCAGGAATCAAACCTTTGCCATAAGATTATTTTAGATTCATACAATTGCTGGGGCTTTGGTATTTATGCCAAAAAAGTAACTCGATTTACAAGCTACCCTGAGGCTATCGAGACAGTCACCAAAACACTTGCCAAAAATTACAAGCAGAAAGGTCTTAATACTCCAGAGGAAATTATGACCAAATACACCCCTTCTAACAATGGCAGCTGGGCAGACAGCGTAAATTACTTCATGAATCTCCTTCAATAACCTCATAGTAAAAGATCCGTTCTGTTTTATCTACTACATCTACTTGATTAACAATCTAAATTGATTAGACAAAGTCGCCAACGGGCGGACTTGACAAACCTATAGTTACTATGGTACACTCCATAGCTAGATCCTAAGGTATGCCATTTCCAAATGCATACGTTAGGATTTTTTTATTCTGCAAAGCAGAATAACCCGCCGAATAGCGCTCTTCGAGCCGTATTCGAATAGAATTGAAAAGGCGAGAAGTAAGCTTAGGCGGGTAATGAATAATCATGAAGAAATTATTTATTACTATTTCCATTATTTTTTTCCTACTTACTAACGCCTCGAAAACTTATGCTTCCGAAAATTCTTCGAGATCTTCCGCTGCGCTTTTGAAGCCTTCACCTACAAACCATTCCGACAATCGTGCAGAAATCTTAGGAGAATTCTTAAAGCAATATAATTCTCCGTTAACTGCCTATGCAGATGATTTTGTAAAATACGCCGATAAATATAATTTAGACTGGAAACTGGTTGCCTCAATTTCCGGTGTGGAGTCAACTTTTGGCAAATATATACCTTATAATTCTTACAATGGTTGGGGGTGGGGAATTTATGGAAATAATGTTATCTACTTTTCAGCTTGGGAAGAGGGAATAGAAGCAGTCTCCAAAGGCCTTCGAGAAAACTATCTAAACAAATGGAAGGCGGCAAATGTTTATGAAATTGGAAGAATTTACGCAGCCTCTCCAAGATGGGCAGGAAATGTAATTTACTTTATGGAAAAAATTACTGAGCTCCAATACCAAAATCAAATAGAAAATCTTTCCATTTCGCTGTAATTTATGTATAATAGTTTCGCTAGCTTGCGGACGTGGCGAAATGGTAGACGCGATAGGTTTAGGACCTATTGACCGCAAGGTCTTGGGGGTTCGAGTCCTCTCATCCGCACACTTATATATACGCAGAAAAAATACAAAAATAATTATGCAGAAACAAGAAATGTTGGTAGACCAAAAATTATCGTTACCATGGCA
>JBBTXK010000004.1:0-636 GCA_038062315.1 Patescibacteria group bacterium | reverse complement strand
GTCCGGATGGTCTTGGGGGTTCGAGTCCCTTCGTCCGCACAAAATTTGGAGGCCTGCCCCGAATACACGCTCTTGCGACGCGTGCACGCAGAGCACGGGAGCAAGTAAGTGTTATTTGGGGTTCGAGTCCTCTCCCTGGCGCCAGTTTATTATTTAATAATCTTCAGATGCAAACATTTAAAAAAGTTGTTTTTATTGTTTTTATATCCCTGTTTACGATAATTTTATTGTACTATGCTGCACTTTTTGTAGTACATGATTTCAGTCCTAATTTTTTACAAATTGATCGCTGTCTAGATAAAGGTGGTGCCTGGGACTATAAAAACAGCGTTTGTAAATTATATACTTCCGATAAGGGATCGGAATAGATATTAATTGAAAAACTTAAAACAAAACGTGATATACTAAACTCATATGAAACAAAAAAGGGTAGCCTCTTCCAATTATGAGTTCTTTATCAAAACAGATACCAGCCGTTACAAGGGCGCGTGGATTGCCATTGCGAAAAACAAGGATATTGCTCATGGCCAAGACGCTGAAGATGTTTACAAAAAAGCTGTAAGGAAAACAGGAAGTAAAGATATTTCTCTTGCTAAAGTTCCAGATGAACAAATGTTGATACTCTAAAATATCTTC
>JBBTXK010000003.1:0-6289 GCA_038062315.1 Patescibacteria group bacterium | reverse complement strand
TTTTTTCTTCTCTTTTAACCGGCAACTTTTCCCATCCTACAATTTGGGCTTTGCACAGCTCCAAACCCGATCTCTTCCCCAAAGTCCCCAAACGCAGGCTTCAGAAAAGTCCCAGAGTGAGCTCCTTTACGAAAAAGTTCGAACTTCTTTCATGCTATCATTGTAGTCGTCCTTCGGCTTCGCTCAGGACTCCTACTATTTTATATTGCTCGGCCTTCGGCCTCAAGCTCTCAAAAACTGTCGGCGTGAAAAAACGCAAAAAATTTTAAAAAATTCAAATGGCGCAACCAGTGTACTCAACAAGAAATTGCTCTCTGTTGTCCGATTGCGCCATTTAAAAAAGCAATTTCCAAAATTGTTGAGTACTGTTTTAATATAACAGAAATAGAAAAATATTTTCAAGAGGGTATTTAATTTCTTAGACGTATCAGGTATTTATTTTGCGTACTTCTTTAACGTCAAAATCAACACCGTCAGATTCAAGAATTAAATATGAATCATGAGGGAATAAATAAGTAGGATTTTCATGATATTTCATATATCCTAGATGTATTAGCAATGCTGAAATAATGACAGAATGTGATATCACAAGTACTGTTTTACTTGGATAGGCTACGGCAATTTCTCGCAAAAATGTTATAAAACGGCCAATTATCTGTTCATCGCTTTCCATTGTCGGATATTTATGCTTTTTCTTTTCTTGGTCTGACAGTTCTTCAAACCCTCCCACCATTTGCCTCAATTCATTTGTAAAAATATCTAAGCTTCTTCCTTCATACTTTCCAAAACTCCGTTCCCTTAAAAGTTGAGTAGTTTTTATTGCAATACTTCTTTCTAGGGCAATAATCTCAGCAGTTTGTTTAGCACGTAAGGAATCTGAGGAAAATATGGCATCAAATTGAATTTTTTTTAATTTCTTCGCGTGCTGTTTTGCAACCTGCATTCCTGTTTCTGTTAGTGGAGAATCTTTATGCCCTTGTATAATTTGCTTTAAATTCCATTCTGTCTGTCCATGACGAATTATATAAAAAGTACAGTAATTCGTATTACTCATCAACTAATTATAGCAACTTGAAAATTAAAAGAACAAACAGAGAAAAGCTTATTTTTCTTTCTCAAACAAATGACATAACAAAAAAGCGAGTGGTTTGTGTAAAGGGAGGTAGTCTGATAAAATGAAGCTGTAGGTCTAGATAGTTTATATAGATTCTCAAGTATTCATTATGAGAGATAAAGTTTTTATTGCGATAATTAAAAGAGGAACTGAATTTCTTTTCCAAAGAAGGGAAAAAGATCCGTACAAAGGATATTTAGGATTATTAGGTGGGAAAAGTGAAAAAGGTGAAAGCGCAGAGGAAGCTTTAATAAGAGAGATAAGAGAAGAGAGTATGTTAAGCGTAACTGAGTCTAAATTCTTAGGAATTGTTACGGAGACACTTTATAGAAAACATGTAACAACACAAGTTGAGCTGTTTATTTATACAGTAAAAACTCGAGGGACAGCTACTTCTCATCCTCACGAGGGAGAAGTAGTTTGGATAAAAAGGGAAGAATTAAAAGATCGAAAAGATGAATTTATTCCAACAGACTGGCTAATACATACACGGGTATTAAGTGATCAATTTAAAAATTTTAAATTAACGGTTTTTGAAAAAGAAAACCAATTTACAGTTATAGCGGACTAAATATGAAAACAAGAAATTACAAACACAAAGGATTGATTATCGGTAGTTTCAGAAAACACTATAAAGAAATAAGTGATGTTATTGATATATTTGACAAAGCAGATATTGAGATACTTTCACCGAAAAAAGCAACAGCACTTAATCCCGAAGATGAGTTTGTTGTTTTTGACTACGACCCGAAACACTTAAGCGAAAAGGAACTTGAGGATTTAGTCTTAGAAAAGATACATAGGGTTGATTTCGTTTATCTTGTAAATCCTGGCGGATATGTAGGTTTAAGTGCCGCCTTCGAAGTAGGATACTGTATAGCCCATAAAATAAATGTGTTCGCTATGGAACCCTCAAGCGAACTATGCGCTAAATACTTATATGGGGTTATGAGACCAGAAGAAATAGTTAAGTATATCAAAAGATAAGAAATGAAAGCATACAGAGTCCATGATAAAGGAGATAGAATTATCGCAAAAAGCGTAGAAAATACTTTATCAGTAAAATAATTAATATGCAAAACATAAGACCTATTCATATCTTTGTCGCTGGTGGAAGCGGATTTTGGGCGGAGAGTAACCATTATCCTTCCATCTTAAAACTAAAGGCCGAAGGGATACCTGTCAAAATTGTTGGAATTTGCGATGTGAGAGATCCGTACAAAGAAAAAAACAGGCCTAATCTACATAGAATCTTAAATGAAGATAAGCCTATCTGGATTGATCCTTTAACAATAAATGAATATGAGTTGTTTGGAAAATTAGATAAGCTACACAGACAATTTATTCTCGACATAGTAATCATAACAACAAATCCCACGTTCCACTTTCTTTACGCTTCGTGGGCGATGAAAAATATAATTAATGTTCTTTGCGATAAGCCTCTTGTTACTATAAAAAACGCTTCTTTTAACCTAGCACAAGCTATACAGATTCAACAAAGATATGAATATCTTAAGGAGCTAGCGGCCGAAGCAAAGAAGAAAAGAAAAAACTATATTTTTTGTTCGCCTTTACGCAGAAGAGCCCTTACCCCTTTTGTAAAAATAGCAAAAGAATTAGAGAGGGTATATAAAAAAACAGGAGAAGGTATAAGATATATGAACGTCATAATAAACGGCGGAGTTAATAAGTTTCCTCAAGAGTTTTTAAAAGGTGGTGCACATGGGTATCTAGATGGAATAGGATCACTTGCTCATTCAAGCTATCATTACATTGATGTAATTGCATGGTATTTAAGTGTCGCTAGGGGAAATACTTCTAAGCTAGAAGTTAGCTTGCCATACATATTTAGGGTGAAAGATTACTTAAGTATTAAAGGCTATTCTAAATTGCGTGAGTTTATTGAAAATAAGACAAATTTTGATGATATAATTGAACTACCAGAGCCAGTTTTAAATGCAGAACTTGATTTCACTTTCCACATAAAGCTTTTTGACAAGGACAATAATCTGCTTGGTCTAATTTCATATACATCAGATCACACGACATTTACTCCTAGACAAACGAAATACGTTCCTGAAATGCTTGAGTATACTAACGACAGACTCGGAGGAAGGATGTCTCAGGTTTATATGGATATTCATCAAGGGACAATACAAAACTGGCAGTTAATTAAAGACGATATTGTTTTCTTTGGAAATAAGATCTCGATAAAGGGGAGAAAACATCCCAAACTCGGTAATAAAATAGAACTACTTCAATTCGAAGAGGCATATGATAAAGGCACAACAACTCCCCGAGATCTTTTTATGAGTTTTATCAAAGCAACAGCAGGATTATTGGTTCCAAGTGAGCATTTAAGTTTACTTTCTACCTTTGAAAATCAAAATCTTACCAATAAACTTTTTTCTACCTTTTATGAAAAGATTGCAGAGGAGTTTCAAGCGGAAAGTATTGGTAATTCAAAATCCCTGACTTCATCAATAATTCTTCTGGAAGAATATCTTCAAAGTTAGGCTTAAAATAAATAAGTATATGATTTTTATGACGTTTTTATGGACTCATCGAGTGATCATGGTGAAAAAACGTGTTTCTCTTTGCTCAACAGAACATACAATAGAAGTTATGTTATGAAATTAAGTCACATATCCTCTTGTAGTACCCTGATGAAGCTTTGGATATGCAATAGCATATAAATCAGCCGCTTCTTTCCTAGTTAAAGTTTTGTCGGGATGCCTTAAAATAATTCTTACTAAAACATTATCTTTGTCTATTGTTGCCCCAAGCCTCTCTTTTGCAATTGGGGTCAGCTTATCGAAAGAAGTTCTCTCTAAGACATTCACTTGCTCCAATAAGTCGCTCTGATCTCCAAAAACATTTCTAATGGCTTCACAAATGTCCTCTTCCGAGTCGTTTTTATCAACGCAATAAGACATATCCCGAGACATTGCTGGCTGATTAGATACGGTTACAAAATGCTCCATATTCGTCATTTGTTTAATAACGCGAGGATCAACAGAACGAATCAATCTGATATCTGGTAAATTTTTCCTAGCCATAATTAGTCGCTCTACTCCCATACCCAATGCTAACCCAGAATATTGATCTGGATCTATGCCCGCATTCCTTAATACCTCAGGATGCGTAAGACCTGCTTCAAAAACCTCTATCTCTTTGCCATCAATTCCAGCATAAACCTCAATACCATTAACAGTATATGGGTGCTTAGCTTCGTAAACAATCATTTTTGCGTCTGGGCAGGCAGCTTCAAAAACCGTTCTTCCTAACTTTAATAAATCTTCTCTGGTAGTGCGTCCATATTTTTTATTTTCCTGAAGCGTCCATACATCTATTTGATGGAAAACATCTAAATGCCTAGGATCAATAATATCACGTCTGTACACCAAACCTGGAAGTACGAAAGTCGAATGGTCTATTTCTCTCCTCAATCTCTTAAAAGTAGACGGGATCAACGCTGATGTGTGAGTTCTAAGAACATGATCCTCGTCAGTATATCTTGTATAGGTAGATGATCTTCCTGGATTTCCAGGGGTAAACAGCAGTCTATCAAAATTGTCTCTTGCTTCCACAATAGGGTCGCCTCTTATAATATGTATATCGGGAAAATTATGTTCCCTTAATTTCTTGATCACCTGATCATAAACTTTACCAACTATATTTCTTTCTTGACCATCTTCAGTTGGCAAGGTTAAGTCTTTAACAGACAAAAGTTTTTTAATCGTTTCAGGAGAAGATACCTCAAACTTGAGCGGCATTGGCAGATTTGGATTTTCTAAAGGTACTTCTAATTTTGCTTTCTGTAAGCTACTCATAGCTTGTGTTTGTTCCCTTTCATGGTTTGAGAAAGACATAGGCTTTGCAGTATAACATGCCATTCGTAAATTGTATAGGGATTTGCTGAGATAAGCATAAAACAATATAAAACTATTTCAGTATATATTCACTTTTCTTGTTTTAACGGATGGGCAAATTCCTTGTCTATAGACTCTATATTTTTATTTGTAAAATCAAATTCTGAATCAATTTTTTTCTTTAACGTTACCATAAATGAAACAAACTCGAGATTAGATTCTATGCTAGAGTACGGAGAAATTATATAAGACTTTAAAGATGTAAGTGGATAAGGGCTCGCACCAGTCGAATTGCCCGGTATTTTATCTATGTAATACGGGTTTCCTAACGTAGAGAGTTTTTCGGTAAAACTTGTTGTGTAAGAATTTCGAATTATTGCTTCCTCCTCCAGATTCTTAATTAGAATACCTTTGGGTAAACGTGGCACGAACATTAAAGAGGTGCCAAGACCTGTTTTGTTTATAACTTCGAAATCTCCAGTTTTTTCAATCTCCTTTTGTAAATGTACAGCAATTTCAGTAAGATGCGCAATTATAATTTGGAATCCTGTTACCCCTAACGCGTTAAGTGCAACGTACGCAGAATTTGGTCCATCACCCGGTCTAGAGTTTTCAATTGAATAGAAAAAAGGCCAGCGAAGATCAGTCTTTCCGCTCAACAATGTTTTATCTTTGATCATAAAAACACTAGAAATATAAGGACAAAAACCCATCTTGTGAAAATCGATTCCAAACGAATCCGCTCTATATAATCCCCTCAAATCTTTTATTATTTTCGATATTCTTTCTAATGCCTCAGCATCCACATTTAAAACGTTTAGTTCAAAATCGTAGTCTTTAAAAAAGATCCAGGGGAATGCGACCACAGCATCTACATGTACATGAGGTGTATAATTTAAATTAAGTTCTATTGCAAGTCTATCTCTTAATGCGACGACCATTTCAATTGGATCAACAACCATGTTATTAGTCGTTCCGCCTGAAACAATAATGGTTGCGATTTTCTTACCTTCCTTAGTTTTTTCTTTAATGACTTTTTCCATCTCATTAATATCAACTCTGGTATCTTTGTCTGTTTTTAATCGAATAACGTTTGTTGTTCCAATTCCAAGCCAGTCTGCGTCAGATATATGAGCAGGATGGCCGGATTCTGTAGAGAGAACAATTACGTCTTCTTTAACTCCTTGTGCGGATGAATTTGGAGAACAATTTTTAAGACCTAGCTTAATGCCATACATTATCGTTGCTTTTCCACCCCATGTAAAAGTTCCACCAGCCTTTTGCCAGTCCCAACCAATATATT
>JBBTXK010000002.1:0-2601 GCA_038062315.1 Patescibacteria group bacterium | reverse complement strand
ATCCGGGGCCGGAACATCTTTATAGGCTCCTATAACATCCGAAAGCTTCCTGACAAATTGTCTTGTCAATTTTTCAATCTCTTTTTCCGATAAGCTTTTTGGGTCAAGAGCAATACCGCCTTTCCCCCCGCCAAACGGCACATCAACAATCGCATTTTTCATAGTCATCCAAAACGCCAAGGCCTTAACCTCATCCATGTCAACTTTGGGATGATAACGAAGCCCTCCCTTGTATGGGCCGAGAATGTTATTATGCTGCACTCTAAATCCTCTAAAAACTTTTATCGAGCCATTCTCGATTTGAATTGGCAGAGAAACTTCTATGATTCTATCTGGTTCCGAAAGTATACTTAATAACAGCTTATCAAGCCCTAATTTTTCTGAAGCTTGAGTTAGTTGTTGTTTTGCTCTTGTCCAAGGATTTTCATTATTCATAATTCACTAGTGCTTAAAACGTTAACAAATTTCTCCAGTCTTTTGAGTCCTTCCTTAATATTTTCAAGACTTGTTGCAAAACTTAACCGAATGTATCGATCATCACCAAATGCACTACCAGGAATTGCCCCTACAAAAAATTGCTTAAGAAGCGCTATGCAAAAGCCAACTGAGTCCGAAACATTTCTATTGTATAATCTTGACACATCAACAAAAGCATAAAATGCGCCATCAGGCTTTTCAACTTTTAATCCTTTTATTGTGCGAAGTTTGTCTATCATGTAGTCTCGTCTTTTCTCATATTCACTGGCCATATCCCTAATACAATCTTCACTTCCAGTTAGAGCTGCAAGAGCGGCTTTTTGGGCAATGCTATTTGGATTAGAAGTTGAGTGATCCTGCAAGGACGAAGCCATCTCAATAATTTCTTTTGGTCCAGCACAATAACCTATTCTCCATCCAGTCATGGCATAACTTTTTGACGCGCCGTTGACAACTATTGTTAATTTGTTAATTTTATCATCAAGACTCGCAATGCTGTAATGTTTTTTCCCGTATATTAATTTTTCGTAAATCTCATCGCTTATAACAACAATATCGTGCTTAACGCAAAGCTTAGCAATTTCTTCTAATTCTCTTTTATCATAAACAGCCCCTGTTGGATTGGATGGCGAATTAAGAATAAATACTTTTGTTTTTGGTGTAATCGCCGCCTTTATTTCAAGAGCAGTAATTTTTAATCCGACTTTCGGCTTTATAAAAACACATTTCCCGCCCGCCAGCTTTACCATTTCTTCATAACTAACCCAGTACGGTATTTGAATTAATACTTCATCATTTGGGTCTACCAAAACCTGAATAAGATTATACAAACACTGCTTTGCTCCATTTGAGACCAATATGTTTTCAGGTTTGTATATCAGATGATTATCTTTTTTAAACTTCTCGCATATTGCTTGTTTTAATTCTAAGATTCCGCTTGTGGCTGTATATTTTGTAAAACCTTTGTTTATCGCATCAATGGCTGCTTGCTTTATATGTTTTGGCGTGTCAAAGTCCGGCTCGCCAGCAGCAAAAGAAATGACATCAATGCCTTCTTTCTTCATTTTATTAACCGCTGCAGTGATTGCAAGCGTTGGAGACGCAGAAATATGGGCAAGTCGCTTCGCTATTTTCATAAAGTTGGACCCGAATTAACAATTTCTTTTGGAATGTTTTTGAATTTTGTAAAGTTTTGTATAAAAAGGGATGCTAATTCGTGCGCTTTTTTGTCGTACTCATTTTTATCTCCCCACTGATCTCTCGGATTCATAATCTCGCTTTTTACTCCGGGAACCTCAACTGGTACTGAAAAATTAAAGATTAAATCTTTGCGAAAATTTTCAGTTATATTTCCAGAGAGGGCAGCTCTCACAATTGCCCGAGTATCTTTTATACTAATTCTTTTCCCAACTCCGTATGCTCCGCCAACCCATCCGGTATTAACTAAATAAACCGTACTTTTGTGTTTGTCTAAATAATATTTAAGAAGATTTGCATAAACATTTGGTTTGAGCGGCATAAAAGGAGCTCCAAAATAAGCGGAAAACGTGGCGGTTGGCGTTATAACTCCTCTTTCTGTTCCGGCAAGCTTTGATGTATATCCAGATAAGAAGTGATATATCGAAGCTCTATGGCTTAATTTGGCAATTGGGGGCAAAACACCCCACGCATCGGCTGTCAGAAAAATTATAGTCTTAGGATGTCCTCCAATACCCGACAGCACCGCTTTTTCGATATATTCAAGCGGATATGCTGCCCTAGTATTCTCGGTAATGCTCTTATCGGCAAAATCTAACGTACCATCGGCCAAAACCTTAACGTTTTCAACTAGTGCCCCATGCTTAATTGCATTCCAAATCAAAGGTTCGCTTTCTTTTTTTAAATCAATGCATTTTGCGTAACATCCTCCTTCAAAATTAAACAGGCCGTTTTCAGACCATCCGTGCTCGTCGTCTCCAATCAGCATTCTTCCTTCGTCTGCTGAGAGTGTGGTCTTACCAGTTCCTGAAAGACCAAAAAATAACGCTGTTGTTCCGTCTTCCCCAATATTTGCAGAACTGTGCATAGGCAAGACATTTTTTTGCGGCAAAAGATAATTCATAACCGCAAAAATTGATTTTTTAA
>JBBTXK010000001.1:0-1010 GCA_038062315.1 Patescibacteria group bacterium | reverse complement strand
TTGCGGAGAAATTATAAATCAACAACTCTCTGATAAAGCAAGTGCGACAATTTATAAACGGTTTAGAAGACTGTATCCAAATGGAAGCATAACTGCTGATCATACTT
Source organism: Patescibacteria group bacterium (assembly GCA_038062315.1). Lineage (GTDB taxonomy): Bacteria > Patescibacteriota > Microgenomatia > Levybacterales > UBA12049 > JACOXT01. Next base: position 903 of record JBBTXK010000001.1, on the reverse strand, counting down.
TAAAATTAAGCCACGAAGAGTTAAGGACAACAGGAACATCAAACGCAAAAGTAAGATTTATAAAAGGTTTAGCGCAAAAAGTGGTAAATAAAGAAGTGCAACTTGAGAAACTCCATAGCATGACAAATGAAGAGGTAATAAAAGAACTTACAAGAATAAAAGGCATTGGACCTTGGACAGCTGAGATGTTTATTATGTTCTCACTTGGTCGGGAAGACGTTTTCTCTCATGGAGACTTAGGACTTAGAAATGCAATTAAGACGTTATATGGATTTAAAAGAGAACCAACACGAAAACAAATTGAAAAAATTACCAAAAAATGGTCTCCATATCGCACCTATGCATGCACTATTCTCTGGCGAAGCCTTTAAATGTATTAAGTTTTGGCGAGACAAAATATCCCACGCGGGAGAATTTGTCAAAGGACCAATAGCAAGTCTTCTTTTGCCTATTTCAAATTTAATCAGGATAGCCAAGAAACCTGTAAGCAAAAAAATATATAGAGGAAAAGCAAATGTTTAAAAATTCCAAACTTTAACTGTGAGAAGAGTTATTCCTGCACTTATTGCATTTGCAAAATACAAAACCCAATTTTCGGTATCAGGAAATTTGTAAGATTTAACGATAGTTGGTAAAGCAGTAACCAACCTCGTATCATCTTCTACTTTAGTTTCGAATTTCGTCCCCGATTGAATCGGGGATCGAATTTCGAATTTTGTCAATGGTACATCCAAATCTGCCCGTAAAAAAACTGTCTTCCCAAAAAGTCTTGCATTTTCTAATACAGGTAAGTTCATATAACTCTAGTTTACAGGATAATAGACTAGTTTGTCAATATAAATTCGCTTTTCTTAGTTTAATTTAGAAACGTCACCCCTTTGTCAAATAGAAATGTCATCTATG